>NZED01000018.1 GCA_002690325.1 Synechococcus sp. ARS1019 | reverse complement strand
ATGCCGTTCGGCGGGCCGTAGCAGCTCTTGATGAACGCCATCGGGAAGCGGATGTCTTCCAGACGGAGGTGGCGCAGAGCCTTGAAACCAAACACGTTGCCGACCAGGGAGGTCAGAACGTTGGTGATCGAACCCTCTTCGAACAGGTCGAGGGGGTAAGCGATGAAGGCGTAGAAGGACTCCTTGTCACCAGGGACGTCCTCGATGCGATAGCAACGACCTTTGTAGAAATCGAGGTCGGTGAGGAGCTCGGACCACACAGTGGACCAGGTGCCAGTTGAGGATTCAGCGGCAACAGCAGCAGCAACCTCTTCCTTGGGCACACCTTCTTGGCCAGTGCACTTAAAGCAGGCCAGCAGGTCGGTATCTAGGGGGACGTAGTCAGGAGTCCAGTAAGTGTCCCTGTACTCCTTGACCCCGGCGTCGTACTTCTTGCTCATTGGGAATCTCCGTTAAGTCGGTGAAGGGGGGTGTTGAGACGGTGAGGCCTCCTCAGAGGCTCAGCTGATCTCAGTCCTTCTGACCAAGGAAATTGCCATTGCCCAGTGCAGGCTCTACCTCGCGGTGGGGGCGAGCAATGATGTGAGCAGCCACCAGGCCGTCACCAACACGCTCACAAGCATCAGCGCCAGCGCGCACTGCAGCGTTCACAGCACCGGTTTCGCCGCGAACCAAAACGGTTACGTAACCACCGCCGACGAACTCACGACCGATCAGGCGCACTTCGGCGGCCTTGGTCATGGCATCAGCAGCCTCAATCGCGGGAACCAGGCCGCGTGTCTCGATCATGCCGAGAGCGATACCCATGGTTTCGTTAGCCATTGCCTACCGGGGAAAGGGGTGGAATGTTCGTCGGGGACATTGGTCTGTCATCACCCTTGCCGTCAAGCGTTTGGAGGACTTACCGCGATCACTGTCCATAGTGAACCTGATAAGCAGGGCTGATCACCCTGTCTCTGACAGTTCCGAACTGCTGTTGGAGTTCGTGTTGGCACACCACCACACAGCGTTGCGAGGACAGCTGCAACTGAATAACTTCCGCTCACGAAGTGGTCCCGAAGCCTTGCTGAGGGGTGGAATGTTCAACCCATGCCACTTCGTGACAGATGCAGTTCAAATCCTTACGACTTAGGCAACTCAACAGCTCAGAATGGTGATCCCTTGTGATCCCCAATTGAGTCCGCGCTTGACCATTGCCAGTGGAAACCCAATCAAGGTTTCTGAAATTGAGGCAATGTTGTCTCCTCTTAGCCTCGAAGTGCGGCTGCAACCCGCTGATCTGGACGTCGAGGAAACAGGTTCGACGTATCTCGAGAACGCCAGCCTGAAAGCCGTCGCNGCAGCNCANCGNACNAACGACTGGGCATTAGCGGATGACTCAGGGCTTGAGGTGGATGGCCTTCAGGGCGCTCCTGGCCTGTTCTCAGCACGTTATGCCGATGGGAATGAGGCCAAGGTCAAACGACTGCTGAACGAATTGGGTACAACCCCCTATCGAAGTGCCTGCTTCCGAAGCACCATGGTTCTGTGCGCACCGGATGGAACCTGCGTTGCTTCCGCTGAAGGGGTGTGCTGGGGTGAAATGCTGCAACAGGTGGCTTACCCAGGNGGCGGATTCGAATCCCTGCTGTGGATACGCGAGGCCGGCTGCAGCTACGGAGAAATGAATCCATCCCAGCTTTCAAGGCTTGGAAGCCGCGGNAAAGCAGCTCGGGCACTGGCTCCAGCCCTCCGAAAGCACCTCAGATTGCTTTAGCGCAGCGATGAGCGGCGGTTCACCATCTCGATGGCGCGCATCGCCGCTGCGGCGGCTTCTTCCACATCGCCTTCGCGCCCAGCGAGGGTTAGGCGACCAAAAGCACCGACTGCTTTGACATCAACCAAAGTGATGTTCGACGACTTNTCGGCTTCGTTNGCAGCNATTAGGACGTAACCGGCCGGTTCNGTTTCAAGAATGAACATGCTCATTCCGGCTTCGATCATCGAGCCACGTCGGTTTTGACGGTTGATCAAAACAGCGTGGTCTGGAGTGATCGCTCGGATCACTTCCGTCCAGCTGACGTCCGCCGGGCTGCGCTGATCGATNGAACTGCCAATCGCCTCNAGGACGACATCACCTGAGTGCAGAACCGTGCTCTGGTCCCTGTGATAGAGGGCCATCGAGCCAAAAGCACGCTCCACCACCATTTGGCCNAGGCGGACATTGCTGGCCTTCAAAGCGATATCGGTCACCCGATGCACGGCCATCCCCGGAGACACCTCCATCCANAGGCAGGCATCCCCTGGAATTGGCAGAAAACCTTGGCTCACAGAGCCCATATAGGCCGCGAGNTGTGGCTGCAGGGAATCGATGAAGACATACGTGCGCAGCTCAATGGACTGCACATGGCTGTTCTGTCTCAACAGCCGTGGCGACTCGCTATCAGTGGTGACAACACAACTGGCACCCCCTGGTTGGGGGTGCACCTCGGTGCCGGTGACGAGAGCACTTCCTCCACGCCGCCGCTCCCGCTCCTCGAAGCTGGCGAATCGGGTCATGGCGGGGAGTGTACCGGAGATCGATCCATCCAGAGCCCTTCAAGCGGAANGGATTTGCGCTTGCGTCCGCAGTCAGAGCCGATACCGTCCGCTCAACAACGCCTGGTAACCATGGCCCTTCCTGAGGTAAACGCAGATCAGGCCCTGGGCATGGTCAGCTTCGGCCTGATGCAACGTCTCGCCCAAGAGGGGCACGTTGATCTTCCTTGGCTGGAATCCCCAGCCAATGCCGACGCTGATCGGCTCCGTCAACTGCGTCANCGCCTGGAACTCACGCACTTAGCGATTGAAACCGGCGCTCCTTTGACCACTGCCGATGTGTCTNTTCTGCTCGGAGCGAAGCCCGGCACGGAGCGGGTCGAGCGCGGTGGCCTCGTCGCCAAACGGATCAGCCGCAATGTTTGGCGTCTNAGCAAGAAGGACGACAGCGAGCGCTACGACGGATTCCGCCGCCGACTCTGATCCCAAAGAGTTTCCGAAGTCACCTGGCAGGAACCAGTTGATCCGGCCAGGTTGATAGGTAGACGTTCGGAGGACCTGATGTCGGGACCCACCCTGCTGAAGGAATCCGGACCGCGGGAGGTGTTCTGTGGACTCACCTCGATTGTGTGGCTGCATCGGCGCATGCCCGATGCTTTTTTTCTAGTGGTGGGCTCTCGGACCTGCGCCCACCTCATTCAGAGTGCAGCCGGCGTGATGATTTTCGCTGAGCCGCGTTTTGGCACAGCGATTCTGAGCGAACGCGACCTTGCCGGCCTTGCCGATGCCCATGACGAGCTCGATCGGGTCTGCAAAGAACTTCTGCAGCGTCGGCCAGAGATCCGAACATTGTTCTTGGTGGGCTCCTGTCCAAGCGAAGTCATCAAGTTGGACTTGGCCCGTGCGGCAGAGCGTCTGAATGACGACCTACAGGGCCGTGTGCGGGTGGTGAACTATTCCGGCAGCGGTATCGAAACAACCTTTACCCAGGGAGAAGACGGTGCGTTATCGGCCCTCGTGCCATTACTCCCCAGCAGCGATGAACGACAACTGCTGTTGGTCGGAACCCTCGCCGATGCTGTCGAAGACAGGCTGATTCATCTGTTCGGTCGGCTTGGCATCGACACGGTGCGCAGCCTCCCCCCCCGAAGCTCAACCGACCTGCCCCCCGTTGGAGCAGGCACCACCGTTCTGCTNACACAGCCCTTCCTGAGCGACACCGCCCGTCGACTGAAGGACCGTGGAGCCAATGTCCTCGTGGCTCCATTCCCCTTGGGTGCCGAAGGCAGTCGCCGCTGGATGGAGNGCGCTGCCTCAGCCTTCAACATCCCGACCGAACGGGTCNATGCGGTGCTGGATCCTCTGGTCGAACGCGCTCGCATCGCGCTGAANCCCCATCGAGACATCTTGGAAGGAAAGCGGATTTTCCTGTTGCCGGAATCCCAACTCGAACTCCCCCTCGCCCGCTTTCTCCAGCGGGAGTGCGGCATGGAGCTTGTGGAGGTGGGAACCCCCTATCTCAACCGAGAGCAGATGAGCCATGAATTGGCCTTGCTCCCCGACCGCACCCCCGTGATGGAAGGGCAGCACGTGGAACAACAGTTGGATCGTGTTCGGGAGAGCCAACCTGATCTGGTGGTGTGTGGCATGGGCCTCGCCAACCCTCTCGAGGCGGAGGGCATCGCAACCAAATGGTCGATCGAGTTGGTCTTCAGCCCAATCCATGGCATCGACCAAGCAGGGGACTTGGCCGAGCTGTTCTCACGCCCACTGCGGCGACGGCAGCGCATTCATTCGGGCCTGCACCCGATCAACCCTGACCAACCCGTGCACGTCTGAACCAATGCAACTCACTCTCTGGACATACGAAGGCCCACCTCACGTGGGTGCAATGCGAATCGCCGCCTCGATGAAAGGAGTGCATTACGTGTTGCATGCTCCGCAAGGCGACACCTATGCCGACCTGCTGTTCACCATGATCGAACGGCGGGGAGAGCGGCCTCCCGTGACCTACACCACGTTTCAGGCCCGCGATTTAGGAGGAGACACCGCAGAACTGGTCAAGCGGCATGTGCGCGAGGCGGCTGAGCGTTTTCAACCCGACGCCCTGTTGGTTGGTGAGAGCTGCACAGCGGAATTGATTCAAGACCAACCCGGTGCTCTCGCTCAAGGCATGGGGCTGACCATGCCAGTGGTGAATCTNGAACTCCCCGCCTACAGCAAAAAAGAGAACTGGGGTGCGTCAGAGACCTTNTACCAACTGGTGAGGAATCTGTTGAAACCTCAGGTGCCCGAGCAGCCGGGGCACTCCACAACAANATGGCNGGAGGAGGGTCGGCGTCNTCGCNTCAANCTGATCGGCCCATCACTACTGGGGTTTCGCTGTCGTGATGACGTTTTAGAGGTTCAAAAACTGCTCACAATGCACGGCATTGACGTTGCCGTGGTTGCNCCCCTGGGAGCAGGTGTTGACGACATCCTTCGCCTACCAACGTCTGATCTCAACGTCTGTCTNTATCCAGANGTCGCCGAATCCACGTGCAGCTGGCTGGAACGCAATTTCGGAATGCCGTTCAGCCGAACCGTTCCGATTGGAGTGGGAGCCACCCACGACTTCTTGGTNGAAGTGCACAGNCTCCTGGGAATGGAGCCGCCGTCAGCGGACGAGGGTTACCGCCGCTCAAGGCTTCCCTGGTATTCCGAATCCGTCGACTCCACCTATTTGACAGGCAAGCGCGTTTTCATTTTCGGAGATGGCACGCATGCACTCGCAGCCGCCCGGATCTGCAAAGAAGAACTGGGGTTTGAGGTGGTTGGCTTGGGCACTTACAGCCGTGAAATGGCCCGACCGGTCAGAGCCGCCGCCAAAGCCCTCGGATTGGAGGCCTTAATCAGCGATGACTACTTAGCGGTCGAAGCGGCGATGGCCGAGGCGGCACCGGAGCTGGTTCTCGGAACACAGATGGAACGACACAGCGCCAAGCGACTTGGTCTTCCCTGCGCGGTGATCAGCACTCCCATGCACGTGCAGGACGTTCCGGCACGAACAAGCCCTCATATGGGTTGGGAAGGAGCCAACGTGATCTTTGACGATTGGGTCCACCCACTGATGATGGGATTGGAGGAACATCTCATTGGCATGTTCCGCCACGACTTTGAATTCGTCGATGGCCATCAGAGCCATCTGGGCCACGCAGGGGGCTCGGGAGCCACCGCAGAGACGCCAAAGCATGAGAGCGCAGAGATCGCAGAACACGCCTTGATCTGGACTCCCGATGGGGAAGCCGAACTGAAGAAAATTCCCTTCTTTGTTCGCGGAAAGGTGCGTCGAAACGCCGAGGCCTATGCCAGGGAAGTGGGCTGCAAAGAGATCAACAGCGAGACGCTGTATGACGCGAAAGCGCACTACAAGGCCTGATTTTATTTCGATCGNGTTGAACAAAAGACCAACNCCCTTCGAGCCATCACGGCTGCCGAAGAATCTTGAGTGAAGCGATGCGATCCATCCACCGATCACACCAATCGCGATCAAACCATCTACTACTTCGCCGCCACTCAAGACCACGCAAGGTGCATTTGCATGGAGCATTGGAGCCCTAAAAGCCTGAGTAGTAACACCCATTTATTTTCTTATTAGCGAACAAATTATGGGGACTGTCACAACATGACCACCCAGATCTTTCATTTCTTAGTGAATCCCAGCCAAGGCAGATCTGCTGCTGTTGAATGAGATCAAACCTCTTGCATAAGGTCGCTGCATGACCACCACCCTGACGCGGCCAACCGACGGCGAAGGAAGTGTGCAGGTCCACCAGGACCCCTCCTTAAATATCCAGGAAGAAACTCTGGTGATCGCGGTTTACGGCAAAGGAGGCATCGGCAAATCGACGACATCCTCGAACCTGTCCGCAGCCTTTTCAAAACTGGGGAAACGTGTNCTGCAGATCGGCTGCGACCCCAAGCACGACAGCACCTTCACGCTGACGCACAAGATGGTGCCAACAGTGATCGACATCCTTGAGGAAGTCGATTTTCACAGTGANGAGCTCAGACCCGAAGACTTTGTTTTCACCGGCTTCAATGGCGTCCAATGCGTAGANAGCGGCGGACCGCCTGCCGGAACCGGTTGCGGCGGNTATGTCACAGGCCAAACCGTCAAATTATTGAAGGAGCACCATCTCCTGGAAGACACCGATGTGGTGATCTTTGATGTGCTGGGAGATGTGGTGTGTGGTGGTTTCGCTGCACCGTTGCAACATGCCAACTACTGCCTGATCGTGACCGCCAACGACTTCGATTCAATCTTCGCGATGAATCGGATCGTGCAAGCCATCCAAGCCAAAGCCAAGAATTACAAGGTGCGCCTCGGCGGCGTGGTGGCCAACCGCTCCGCGGACACCGACCAAATCGACAAGTTCAACGAGCGCACTGGCTTGCGCACCATGGCGCATTTCAAAGACGTGGATGCCATTCGCCGCTCCCGCCTGAAGAAGTGCACCATCTTCGAAATGGATGACGACGATGAAGCCGTTCAGGCCGTCAGACGGGAGTACCTCCGCTTAGCCCAAAACATGCTGGACAAGGTCGAGCCCTTAGAGGCCACTTCACTCAAAGACCGAGAAATATTTGACCTTTTAGGCTTTGATTAAGTAGCAAAAAGCCAAACTTATAAGGCATCAATACTTAAGTCTGAAGGCCAGACCCAAGACTTAAGTATTGAAAGTAAAGGACTAAGCCCCCACTAACTTCATCGATAGCTCCCAAACCCGTCGAGCCGTTTCAGGATCTGTGGCCTTATCGGACAACTCCTGGCTGAACTGACGCCCATCTTTTTTCTGACGGTTCCCCCAGCTCCAATGCACGCCTGATTCGGCAAAGTCTGGATCGGCGACCACCTGAGCAACACGCTCTCCGGCGAGGGCTTGAGACACATACCCTCCGGTGATGTTTTTCTGGAACCAGGGAAAAATGGTTTGGAATGCTTTGGGGGTGTTGCGGAAGAGCGGAGTATCCGCCACACAGCCCGGGTACAGAGAACTAAAGGTCAGTCCCGTCTCTTGATGCAAGCGACGATGCAACTCCTGGGTGGTGATCATGTTGCAGAGCTTGCTGTCTTTGTAAGCCTTACCTGGCTTAAAGGCCTTGCCACTGGCCATCGCAATCGGCGCTTGGAAGCCAGCTTCAAATCCCGAGAGATCGCCGAGGTCTGCAGGAGCCGGAATCGGAATCTTGCCACCAAGCTCCTTGGAATTCGCGGTCACCGTCCCGAGAATCACCACGCGTTTTGAGGGATGGCTCGAGGCCTTCAAACGATCCAACAGCAACTGAACCAAGAGGAAGTGGCCGAAGTGATTGGTGGCCATCGAAATCTCATAGCCCTGGGGAGATCGCTCGGGCTGCTTCAGCTTCGGCTTGTAGACCGCCGCATTACAAACAAGGGCATCGATCGGATCTGAAAGTTGCGCAACCGCTGCACGAACATTGTCCAGATCACCCAAATCCATCAAAACATGATGCAAACGATCCTTCGGGATACCTAGAGAATCGGCCGCACCTGCTGCCCGCTGAGGGCTTCTGTTGGCGGTAATCACCTTCCAGCCGAGATTGACCAAAGCTTTGGTCGCGTTGAGCCCCACCCCAGATGTTGTGCCCGTAATCAGAACAGTGCCTGGAGTGCCCGTCATTACCGCACATCGAATGACCCAGTTTGATAGGTCAACCAGTGCCTATTGCCGCGACAGTTAGGAATCTCAGCGCAAGGGCTGGACGGATGTCGAGAGGACTGAGTGTTGAGCGTGAACACACCACCACCACATCCTTCAGAGACGAAAGAAANAGTTCAAAGCGCTTAATTGCGATGCGTTTTCAATAAAACCATTCAGGCCTTTAATGACAACGCAGACAAAAAATGCCCCAAGCGAACATTCGCTCGGGGCCGGTGATGGGGAGCGATCAATATAAACGAGAAAATCTGCCCCGAGCGATNCACAATGCATGCACATGCATTGTGCATCGCAAAAACAGAAACAACCTGTGGAAAACCGAAGATACGCGCACGTCTTTCCACAGAGCCGTGGAGAGCGAATTGTGTGCCGATGCTCGATGTGGACTAACTGGGCCAATCTGTTCGTAGTGAGGCGTTCAAGTCAGTCTTCGGTGAATACATTGGGGCCACANGGCCGGTGATGGGGATCAACGGCTTTTAAGGTCTGGCTTTTGGCCGGACTTTTTTTATGTTGACTTGTCTTTTTCCTCGCCAAGACAAGCCAATAGCGGCAGAACGTTGACTCGCCGATCAGCGCCAAACGATGCGGACGCGATTTGGAGCAATCCATTGATCCTGCTCACCGATCAGGCGTTGCTCGCCACCCACCGTGAAAAGACGATCAAAACGTTGCTGCAACGATTGCAATTTGGCCGACTCAACATCCACAACGGCCGCGATTTCTCCATGGCGATCAAGACGCTGTTGGTATGCGCCCGATAAACGCAAAAGGCTGACACCACCCAACAACACCAATCCCAACTTGGCAGCAAGTGCTAGCAAGCTGCACTGCAGTTCCCGTCGATCAGCTTGCCGTTGGATGGCCGCAGCAAGGCTGGCGGCATCCAACGATGAAACCTGACGTGATCTGGCCGCAGATGCAGTCAATGGGCTGAATCAAGTACCCGCTTGTAACGCAGCGCACAGGATCCGCCAAGACCTCAGCTCAGAACTGACGATCAGGCGCGGTACAGGCTGACGCAGAGACGAAGCGCCAAAACAGCAGCATGGGCAGCCACCACGAGGGCGATGTAGATCTCAGCCTGGGTCAGAGCGCTGGCCATGGTGTCGAAGCAATCAAGCGACTCCATTGTTCTCCATGGGTCGGGCAAGAGGCCATCATTCGCAAAGGCCTGTCACACCAGCCCATGGATCCGGTTCTGATCAACAGCGATGTCATTAAGACCCTGGATCTCCGTCCACTCAGTCCCTGGACCGACGCTCCCCTAGAAACAACTCTGAGCTCGGGGCCTGTCCTGGAGCTCCAGTTCGACTGGCCAAGGGATGCCAATGATCCCAGGGAGCTTGCAGAATGCCCTGAACCACGGCTCTGGGCCTTGCGTGCCGATGCTCGCTGTCCTTGGCTTCCACTGATCCTGGAACGGGACAACGGCAGCCTGATACGCCATGTGGCCATGGTGGTTCCCCACAGCTTCAGCCGAACGGAGGGATTGCGCTTTGATCCTCAGGCGCTCGAACTGTGGATCACCCATCGCATGATGCTTTTGGATGATCTCTGCGCGGCCAAGCTGGGACGCTCGATGCGGAACAACCTCAGCCAGGTTGCGGCGTCGCTGGGCTATGAGCTGGACCATCGCTTCTGGGATCTGCTGAATTAATCAGCCCATCCACAGATGGATGGCCCGACGGCAACTATCGATGGCCAACACCACAGCCAAGCCGCGCAATAACTTCACCAGCAAGCCAGCATCGAACTGATCAAGGCGGCTTGATGTCCACCAAGCAGCCACAGCAGCGACCGCTCCAAGCATCAACCCCACCCAGGGGAGGCCCCGTCCTTCATGGACGAACTGCAGGGAAGCAGCGCTCGCAGAACACAGCACAGCCAATGTGCTGAGCCTGACTGCCAAGTGAATGGGCATTTTGAGAGGCCCGGCCATCAAGGGCACCATCACAAGGCCACCACCGAGGCCAAGCATTCCTGCGGACCACCCTGCGAGACAGCCCACCCCCGCCAAAAGAAACGGTGAAACCGACGGGTCCGGTTCCTCGGTGGTTTCCTCATCACGGGCGCGGACGGCAATCGCCAGTACGACGTACATCAAGGTCTGCATCGCCAGGAGCGTCCACTCCGGGACCATCCCTGCCAATCCGCCAAACAGCACCGCGGAGGCAAAGGCTGACAAGCCAATCGCAAGACCCGGTCGAACAGGCAAATGGCCACCGCGCAAATGCGTGATCGTGCCGGCCATGGCCGTCGGAACGATGGCGAAGCTGCTGGTAGCCAGTGCTTGGGCCGGCGGCAGATCGAGCCACAGCAACAGAGGCGCAAAAATCAAGCCGCCTCCAATCCCCAACAGACCGGCCAGACTTCCGGCCAGTAGCCCAAGGCCAATCAACAGCGGCACATCCCACCAAGGCAGCACGGCGTTATGACGCGTCGACATCCAGCATGACGAGCCCAGCGCCCGCAGGGCGGGTGTTCAGCTCACTTCGCGCAGATGGTCACACTCAAATGGCCGTGGACAGTTATCTGCTCAAGACCGTGAGCGATGGGCCAGCCGTTCGTTTTTATCAATGGGATGGGCCATGGCTCTCCCTCGGACGCAATCAACGGACGATCCCCCAGCACTGGCATGAACTAGCTGCTGCCGGTGAGATCTCCTTGGTGCGCCGACCGAGTGGTGGAGATGCTGTGCTGCATCAAGGTGGTCTCACCTACGCACTGATTTGGCCAGATGCTCCTCGTCAACGCCACCAGGCCTATCAACAGGCCTGTCGTTGGTTGATCGAGGGGTTTGCCTCCCTGGGCTGTGAGTTGAGGTTCGGCAACGCCCCAGCGGTCGCAGGCGGAGAGAACTGCTTTGCCCGATCGACAGCCGCTGACCTCGTCGACGGTCAAGGCTCCAAACGCATCGGCAGCGCTCAACGCTGGCAACGCGGACGGATGCTTCAGCATGGCGAGATCCTGCTGGACCCCCCGGTTGATCTCTGGCGGAAAGTTTTCAATGAAGCCGCCCCGCTGCCAGCACTGGCAACGGTCCCCCGGCAGGGGTTAGAGAAGCATTTGATCAAGGCTTTGATCCGCCAATGGGAACAGATCCCATGGCGCCATGAAGCCATTCCAGCAGCCGGCTTAGGCAGCTGACTGAGCACTCTCACGCCGATTTTTAGCCTGCATGGATTCCACCAGCTGAGGCAGCATGACAAGCCCCAACGGATAGGCGTTCTGCTTGCGAGCGGCTTCCAGCATGGGAGCAGGCAGACGAACCCCGAGACGCGTCAGGACGGCTTCGGAGAGATCCATCCGATCAATCGTTCCGGACGGCAACCCCGCAGGGCTAAAGACCAGCAACCGCCCCTGAGGTGCACGCTCGAGCTCCTGAACGGCTCTCCAAAGGGGTTCCCCATCCTTGATCGACGGGAGATCCGCTAAGGGAAGCACATGATCTTCGAGGCGTTCGGAATCCCACTGCTGAACGGGAAGGTCGCGTAGGGAGCGATCGTCGATCCAACCAAGCCATCGTCCAGCGCGACAGATCAGGACCCAGTCCGCCCCGCGTTGGTCATCCTCATGCTGCAACCGCAACCGACTCAGACGCCGCAACGACTGGTCGGCTTCCAGCACACGAAAGCGACGACCGGCGGCATCCGACACTTTGAGCTCAGTAAGCACCTTCTCAAGCACCAGCATCTGTGACTGGCCACGGTTGGCATTGAGCCCAAACCAACCGAGAAGCATCATCCACAGACCCGCAGGGTTGCGAACAAACACCAGCAGAGCCAGCCCATAGAACAACGCTGTTAGCGACAGGGCACGACCAGATGCTGTCGCCACTTGCATGCCCTTCTCTCGGCTGCCGGTGAAGCGCCAAATCAAGGCCTTGAGGATCAAACCACCATCCAGGGGAAGACCTGGCAGGAGGTTGAACAGGCCCAACATCAGATTGAGGACGGCGAGCTGGATGACCACAAAGCCGACCAACGGGCTCAAGCCTTGGCCAAACGGCAAAACGAGCCCAAGACCAAGCGCGAGCAACAAACTCACTAGCGGGCCAGCCGCCGCCACCCTGAATGCACCCATCGCGGTGTCGCACTCCTGATCCACCCGCGCAACACCACCCATCAAAAAGAGGGTGATGCTGCGCACCTTCACCCCTTCTCGAAGGGCCACCAAGGCATGGCCCAATTCATGAAGAACGACGGACAGGAACAGCAGTAATGAGGTGCCAAGTCCAATCCCCCAGCTGCTCCAGCTCGGTAGAGCGGCAAAGGCCTCAGCCAAACCCGGTGCACTGGCCACCCGCTCCTGAAACAGAACCGTCGTGATCGCCACGATGGCAAACCAACTGGGATGGATCTTCAAGGGAATCCCTTTGATCTTGATCAGCTCCCAGCCATCACCCACCGCTGCCCTGCATCAAATTGGATCCTAGAAAGTCTTGATGAGCGCGTCTTTGGGCAAAAACCGATCCACCCCACCAGCGTTAAAAATCTGCGGCCTTAAGGACCCTGACCAGGCCCTCGCCATTGCTGATCTCGGGGTTCAAGCCATCGGTGTGATCGGTGTGCCGTCAACGCCGCGTTATCTCGACGATGAGCAGCGGCGGGGGTTATTCCATGAATTGGAGCAGCAGCACCCTGGAGTCCTCAGGGTTTGGGTGATCGCCGACTTGGATCACACCAGCATCGATTCGGCCCTGAAAGGAGAGGGGATACCAAACGTGGTTCAACTCCACGGGAATGAATCTGTCGATGACGTGCTGCAGCTCAAACAGAACCACCCCAAGACACAGTGGTGGAAGGCACTACGACTTCGCAGCAAGGACGACATCAGCTCCATTGAGCGCTACTCCACGGTGGCTGATGCCGTGCTCTTGGATGCCTGGGCACCCAACCAACTCGGGGGAACGGGTCATCGTCTTCCCCTGCACTGGATCAGTTCGATGACCCTGTCTTGCCCTTGGTGGCTGGCCGGGGGCGTGAGCAGCGAATGGATCCCTGACCTTCTCAGCCAGACCAATCCAGACGGCCTTGATGCGTCCAGTCGACTCGAAATTGAACCAGGGAACAAAGACCTCGTGAAGGTTCAAGCCCTGGTTCAAGCCATGAACAGCTTCAGGAGCTGAGCAGAGCTTCCTGCTGACGAACCAGCTCAAAGAATTCCTGCTTCAGGCTTGGATCGTGGCGGAAGTCTCCACGAACCACGGAGTTCACCATGCTGGTCTGAGGCTCTTTGACGCCACGCCACTTCATGCAGTAGTGCTGAGCTTTGACGATGATTCCAAGACCCTGCGGTTCGCAGAGTTTTTCGATCTCATCGGCCAAGATCATCACGGCTTCCTCTTGGATGTGAGGACGTGAAAACACCCAATCCGCAACCCGCGTGAACTTGGAGAGGCCAATGACCCTGGAACCGGGCTTGATGCCGATCCAGCAATTGCCCATGATTGGCACCAAGTGGTGGGAACAGGCTGAACGCACCGTGATCGGACCAACGGTGTAGATCTCATCCAGCTGCTTCACGTTGGGGAAGCTGGCCACTTTCGGCTGACGGTGGTACCGCCCCTTAAACACCTCATGGAGATACATCCGAGCAACCCGCTCGGCTGTCTCATGGGTGTTGTGATCGTTGTCGATGTCGATCACGAGTGTGCGCAGCAGATCGCGCACTTTGTCTGCAACTTCTCTCTCCAACTGAACCAGGTCACCTGGCTGGAGATGTTCAGCGATGTTGTCGTTGGCGAGGAAGGACACACCAGACTCAATCAAACGAGCCCGAATGGCCTCTGAGATTGTTGTTGGAAGCTGTTTGGATGCGTTGCCGTTGGTTGCAGCGCCGTTGGAAACGAAGGGGACAGTGGAAGTCATAAAAAGTCGTTCAGAAGGCGCCGGCGGACGGCATAAGGGTCAAATCCTCGATCACCTGATTGGTGGGTTGCTCAGCCAAATACACCAACGCATCAGCCGCCTGATCGACGGAGAGCATGGCATGACGATCGAAATCGCTTTGTACGGTTTCCGCGTCCCAGAGCGGAGTATTGACGGCACCCAAAGTGAGAGTGCAGGCCCGAATTCCCTGTGAGCGCTCCTCTTCAGCCAAACAGCGGCTGAAGCTGGCGAGGGCAGCTTTGCTGATGCAATAGGCGCCCCATTGGGGGAAAGCATTGTTAGCAGCATGGCTGCTGACGTTGATGACCAGGCCACCTGCTGCCCGCATGGCGGGAACCACCACCGAACAAACCTGCATCACACTGGTGAGATTGAGCTGCATCAGCCAGTTCCAACGCTCAAGTGGCATCGAAACCAAGTCACCTGTGTAGGCAGCACCGGCGTTGTTGATCAGAAGCTTGGGGGGCTCCTGTCCGCTCAACAAAGACTGCAAGATCGGGACGACAGCCGCCTGATCTGTGAGGTCAAGGGCTGCCACTGCCACAGAAACCCCTTGGGAGCGGAGTTCCGTCGCAAGGGACTCAAGCTGCTCGAATGATCGAGCGACCAACAAAAGATCCCAACCCTTCCGGGCGAGCTTTTCTGCAGTTCGCCGACCAAGGCCTCGACTTGCACCAGTAATCAGAGCTGTCGGCAACCGTTATTTGCAAACCGTTGCACTTTACGCCGCTTGATCAGCAGATTGCGACGTATTTTCAAGAACTCGCCCCAATGCGCGGAATTTGCGGTAACGCAAATCGCGTAATTCGGCTTCGGGCAGGCTGGACAGCTCGCCCAAATGACGCTCGATGGCAGCACGCAGGGTCTGACCGGCTTCAATCGGAGCCCAATTGTTACCACCATCCGGTTCAGGCAGCACTTCATCGACCACTCCAAGCTTCAGCAGATCAGGGCCTGTGATTTTCAAAGCAGCGGCAGCTTCGGGAGCCTTGCCGGCATCGCGCCAGAGGATGGACGCGCAGGCTTCAGGGCTCGCCACCGTGTAAACACTGTGCTCAAACATCAACAGACGGTCGGCAACCCCGATTCCTAAGGCTCCACCAGACCCCCCTTCACCAATCACGGTGGCAATCACGGGGACCCGCAGCCGGAACATCTCGCGAAGATTGACGGCGATCGCTTCTCCTTGCCCCTGCTCCTCGGCTTGGAGTCCCGCATAGGCGCCTGGAGTGTCGATGAAGCTGAGAATGGGCAGCCGGAAACGATCGGCATGGTCCATTAGACGCATCGCCTTGCGATAGCCACCAGGGGTTGCCATCCCAAAATTGCGAGCCACGTTCTCCTTGGTATCCCGGCCCTTTTGATGGCCGATCACCATGACCGGGCGATCACCGAGACGGCCAACGCCACCAATCAACGCCTGATCGTCATTTCCACGACGATCGCCATGCAGTTCAACCCAGTCATCACAGAACATCTGGATGTAATCCAACGTGCTGGGACGGTGTGGGTGCCGAGCCACTTGAATTTTCTGAGCCGGCGTTAGCGCCCCAAAAATCTCCTGACGCCTCCGCGCGGCCAGGCTTTCCAATTGATGAAGCTGCTGGCTGACGTCAACTTCAGAATCTCTGGCCAGCTGGCGAATGTGCTCAATCTGCTGCTCAAGCTCAACCAGAGGTTTCTCGAACTCGAGCAGAGGACGGCGTGGCATGGAGATCAGAGAAGAGGAGTTGAAACCGACTCAGGCAGCAGCAGGCTGCACCTGGGACTGAAGATTGAGGGTCGAGAAGCCATGGCGGACCGACGCAGCGCCAATGAAATCCATCTTTTCAAGGGTGATGTTGTTCCGCCCCCAGCTGAAGTTGGTGTGGCATTGCTCGAACTCAAGGAGCATGGCCTCAGCGAAACAAGCAAACATCTGGCGTTGGGGTTTCTCCATCTCCGCTAACTCCATCATCGACCAACCGATGTCCTGAAAGAACTCAACGATGCCTCCCTTAAGGACATACGTTCCGCCACCAGACACCTTGGAATCAAGATTCTTCGGGTAGCCCCCGTCAATCATCAAGCAAGGTTGGCGCAAGCTGTCTTGATCGATCTGCAGGGTCTTGGGCATGGAAGCGACCCAAACCACGACATCTGCTTCAGGTAAGGCGTCGTCAAGGGTCATGATTCGACCGCCCCCGAGTTCCTGCTGCAAGTCCTGCAAGGGCTGCTGCTGACGGGCAACCAGCAAAAGCTCTCCCACACCCGTTCGAGCGGACAGCCATCGACAGACGGCACTCCCGATATCCCCAGTCGCGCCCACCACAGCAACTTTGGCTTTTGCCAAATCGATGCCCACCCGAGGTGCGTTGTTCTCCACCTGACGAGCAATCACCCAAGCCGTATGGGTATTGCCTGTCGTGAAACGTTGCCAGTCGAGGGTAGTGCTGCGAACAGTTTGGTGCTGCAGCAGGTTGAAATTCTCAAAAATGATGGACGTGAATCCACCGAGTGCCGTGATGTTGATGCCCTTCTTCTGAGCCAGCTCCATGGCATTGAGNACTTTGCGTCGAGCCGTTTTGAAACGGCTGAGCATCTCTGGCACGAAACANGAATCGATGTAGGCACCCTGAATGGTTGCTCCTGCAGGGCTGGTGACTTCGACGTGTTCCACCAGCTGGGGTGGCGCACTGCACCAAACATCCAGATCACCATCGGAGATGTGATCGAACCCGAGTTCGGTNGCCTTGCGGCGCGCAGCCTCAAAACTCGTGGAATGTCCGATCAGACCAAACATGTAGTAACGAAGACGTTCCGCAAGTAGCCCTACCCGACCATGTTCCCATGATCTGNGTATCGAAGACTACCTGCCAGTGGACTAACCAGGTGTGGATGGACGGNAGATCAGNCTCGTCAAATCGACAGAGCTGCAGCTGCCATCCGNGCNATTTCGCGGGTGTTAAACCCAATCTCAGTCAACGCTTCCTGATAAGCGATCAAGAAGTCTTCAATCAGGTCCTCTTTATCCATGTGGAGAACAGCCGCATCAGCAGCAACTTCTTCAAGCATGGAGCGGATCAGAGGCAGGTTCGCTTTGTTCGCCTCAAACAACTCGTCTTTGCTGGCCTCAAAGTTGGCCTTGAGCCACTCCTGTCCGTAGTTCAGATGGGTGTATTCGTCCTTGACAACCCCTTCAGTGATCTTGCGTGCAAAGGGATCTGCNACAGGGATATAGATGTGATAAGCAGAAATTGCGAANGCTTCGATGAGGAGAGCCTGAATCAACAGGCATGTCACGACTTTGCCCTCTTTCAATGCGGCTTGAAAATTGCCGTGCAACGGACCAAAGAATGTCCGTGCAAAAGGCATGTCAGCTTCCACACCAAGGTTGCGCCCACAGGAGGTGAACCCCTTCATATGTTTCATCTCCATCCGAGCCAGACGAGCCAATTCGTCGGCCTGCTCAGGGATGAGAGTTCCTAAGGAAATGTAGTTGTCGTGCGCTTCCTGCTCGCCTTCAATCACGATGGCGTTAATTCTGCTGTAGGCATCCTTGTAAGCGGATGTCGTGAAATCAGGCAGATCCAACGACGGATCTTGTCCCTCCAAAACGGCTGCCTCCGGTGCGTTGAGGGTCGTCATAGGAAGGGGCTAACCACAGATCTGTGCGACCGACAATAACCAGCCTTCAGGAAAGAAGTGAACTTCGAGTGCGTGGTTCAGCATCCGTCAGGAGCACCAGCAACGGGAGTTACGGGAGGCCAATCACTATCGAGAAGTGAGCGAAACCGTTGCTGCCAGTGAGAAATCAGCGCCTGCTCAAGGCTGTCTCCGATCTCAGCGGAGGCAGCGGAACAATCACCAATGACGCCTGAGCTGCTGAGGTCAGTCGTCAGCCAGGCACAAGGAGCAGCGCCTTCCAGACTCCAACCCGTGGGCGGAGAGGCGGGGCTGCCGTCGCAATGGATACCATCAATTGGGCGAATTTCCCCGACCAGTTCTGGATGTAACGAAAGCATCAGGCTGGTTTCGGCCTGTCCGGCATGAAGGCCTCCCTGCAGCTCTGAAGACGACAGCCATTGATCCAACCCTTCAACACCACTCCAGAGAAAGCACGGCAGCACCGCCAACGAGGGTGATCGACTGCGGAGTTGCCGTGCTGCGGTCTGCAGTAAAGCGATCTGTCCGCCGTGGGCATTGAACAGAACCAAACGTCGGAATCCCAAACTCGCCAGTTGTGTCCCCACGCTCTCGACGAGGTTTAAAAGCAAGTCTGCCGACAAACTCAAGGTGCCATGGAACCCGGCATGCTCTGGAGAAAAACCTAGCGACTGCAAGGGAAGACGCCAGATCGGATCGTTGTCGTTTAAACCCGAAAGCACAGCATCGAGGATGCGATCGGCAAACACAGCATCCGTCGCCAGCGGTAAATGGGGGCCGTGCTGCTCCACAGCTCCGAAGGGCCAAATCAATGTGGATCCAGGCCTAAGAGCAGCCTGGGAGACCTCAGGCCAAGACATCAGTTCAAAACGGCGTTGCGGGCGCGGCATCGACGCAGTCAAATCTCACCTCGCCTGTCAGACTGGCCGATCGACGACCCCGATGGTCCATGGCCGCTAACGGCAGTCCACAACAGAACCGCAAGCCGTTGCAGGTGATGCAGATCAACCGTCGGGAGGATGACCAGGATCGGCTGCAGCGCGAAGCAGCAGAGGCGCGAGCTGCGGCCAATGCAGCCGCAGAGAAAGCCCAGCGCCTCGAGCAAGCCGCCGGCCTGTCCTCTCCAGCCAGGCCTCCTCAGCCGCCGAAACCTCAGGATTCGCAACCGCTCGGTAGCGATGAGGAGCGTTTCGGCATGGGTGAGATGGAAGGAATGACCATGGCCGACCTTCTCGGAGCTCCCGACGACAAACCAAAACCTCGAGCAACGGCCTCCAGCACTCCCGAACGCCAGCAACCACGAAGTGTTGATGACTTCGATTTCGACGAGGAAGCCTTCCTGGCCGCCCTCGATGAAAAGGCACCGGTCGGAACAACCGGTGAGGTGGTCACTGGAAGCGTGATCGGTCTGGAAAGCGACGGCGTCTATGTCGACATCGGTGGCAAGGCTCCTGGCTTTATGCCCAAGAGCGAAGCCGGATTAGGCGTCATCACCAACTTCCGTGAGCGGTTTCCGAAAGGACTGGAAATCGAAGTTCTGGTCACCCGGGAACAAAATGCCGACGGCATGGTCACCGTCAGCTGCCGCGCCTTGGCTCTCCGCAAAAGCTGGGATCGAGTTAAGGAGATGGAAAAAGCCGGAAAGGTTGTCCAAGTCATCGTCAATGGCTTCAACCGTGGCGGTGTGACCTGTGATCTGGAAGGCCTGCGCGGCTTCATCCCACGGTCCCAGCTTCAGGACGGTGAAAACCATCAGGAACTCGTCGGCAAAAAGCTTGGCGTTGCCTTTATTGAAGTCAATTCAGAAACCCGCAAGCTGGTGTTGTCTGAGAAGCGTGCGGCCGTCGCAGCTCTCTTTACCGACCTTGAAGTCGGTCAGCTTGTGGAGGGTCAGGTCGCCGCGGTCAAGCCCTATGGGCTGTTTATCGATCTGGGAGGTGTGAGCGGACTCCTTCACCAGTCGATGATTACCAACGGCAGCATGCGCTCCATTCGCGAGGTCTTCGATCAAGGCGATCGCGTTAAAGCACTGATCACCGAGCTCGATCCAGGCCGTGGCCGGATCGGACTCAACACCGCTCTATTGGAAGGTCCGCCAGGTGAACTGCTGGTTGACAAGGACAAAGTGATGGCCGAAGCAAGCGACCGTGCCAACCGCGCTCAAAGCATCCTTAAGCAACAGGAACAATCCGCGGGATGAAGGGAGCGGATTGGGAGCTTGATTTTTATTCCAGGCCGATCCTGGAATCAGATGGACGCAAACGTTGGGAACTACTCGTGACCTCCTCTCCTGGAGGGCAGAACGATCCAACGCCATTCCGCTTCGCCAAGGTCTGTCCCTCCGGAGAGGTCAATTCGCTCTGGCTAACGGACGCCCTTCGCGAGGCGATCGCTACCGCCACCACCGAGGAGCAAGAGGCACCACTGCGTCTGCGCTGTTGGCGTAGTTCGATGCGAACGATGGTTCAGCGAGCCGCTAGTGAGCTTGGTCTGGAGGTCATTGCCAGCCGTCGCACCTACGCCCTTCTCGACTGGCTCCAGCAACGGGAACGAGAGATCTATCCGCAAGAAGACGGCTTTATGGCCGGACCACTTGCCCCACCCCCGGCGCCGATTCCAACGCCACCGGTTCCTCTTCCGGAGGCCGTTCAAGGCGATGCCTGGAGTTGGGCCAGCCTTCCTGCGGGGCTGCTGCGTGACGCCAATGACTGGCCGATGGGGTTCAGCGGCTTGGTGCCCCTGCCAGATGGCATCCCTGACGACGCCCCGATCCCAGGCCTGCGGTTGTTCAGCAGCACCCGAGCCCTTGCAGTGGCGGGCTGGCTCGGCGGCCTTGAACCTGTTCAGATGACGGTCGAAGGTCGTCAGCTGCTGCTCGAAGCCGGTCAGGACGACCGCTGGCTGGTCAGTGATTTGGACGAGCGATCCACTGAAGACATCACAACCGCACTTGAGCTCTCCCGCAACACCATGCGCGGGCTTCAGTTCATCGCCGTGCAAACCAGTCCGGACGAGCAATCCTTTGCGGGCTTCTGGATGTTGAGAGACATTCCGATGGCCTAGATGACGGCCCCGGATCCATTTGCAGACCGCCCAGACACGGCGTTCAATACCCTCCCGGGCTGGAGTTGGGTCGGCTGTTACGGCGGGTATTTTCTCCAAAGCAATCTCCTGCAGGAGAACCGCTTCGACCATGGATTCTTCACGCGGCGGTGGCATGGGCGTGGCCCCGATGAACTCGCGGGCTACATCAGTGCTGGGATCAGCGTGCATCGTCCNCAGCAGATCCACAGTGGNTCCGTTCTGGAAGCACACCAGGCCACGGGATCTCCCTGGCCGGAAGCGGATGGCCTCGTCAGCTCCGCGGGAGGCCAGAGCCTCTGGGTCTGCGGAGCTGATTGCACACCTGTGCTGCTCGCGGATCCGCAGACCGGTCATGTCGCGTCATGCCATGCCGGATGGCGAGGGGTCGCTGCTGGCATCTTGGCCTCAGCAATCGACCAACTCGAACAGCGTGGGGCAATCAGACGAGATTTAATCGTTGCGCTCGGCCCCGCGGTCAGCGGGGCGAACTACCAAGTCCAAGGCGACGTCGTCCAAGCCATCAGCACAAGCCTCGGCCATGGAACCGATTGGACACCCCTTCGAGCAGCGGACATCTTGTTGGAGGATCCACAACCGGAATGCCATCGGCTCGACATTCGTGCCGCAGCGCAAGCGCAGCTTCTCCAGCTCGGTGTTCCACCAGAACAGATCAGCCTCTGCCCGCTCTGCACCGTGGCAGAAGAGGCGCTGTTTCACTCTTGGCGCCGTGATCAGGTGAAGGCGGTGCAGTGGAGCGGCATCGTCTCTCAAGCGGCCATCAACTGACGGGCGAGAGCTTCNGCCGCGCGAATGCCATCAATACCGGCGGAGAGAATCCCACCGGCATAGCCGGCTCCTTCTCCAGCGGGGATCACCCCATGGGTGTTGATCGATTCCAAGCTTTGATCACGCGGAATACGCACCGGCGATGACGTTCGTGTTTCCACCCCGGTGAGCACAGCATCGGGATGGTCGTAGCCCTTGAGACGCCTGGCAAACGCAGGCAAGGCTTCGCGCAGGGCTTCCACGATGGCCTCGGGCAAAGCAGAGCTCAGGTCTGTCGGAGTCACACCCGGTTGGTAAGAGGCCGGAATCATGCCGAGATCGGTCGAGGCGCGACAGGCCAGGAAATCCTCAAGGCGCTGGGCTGGAGCCGCATAGGTGCTGCCACCCAGCCGGAAGGCCCTGCCTTCTAAATCGCGCTGCAGTTCGACTCCAGCGAGGGGATCTCCTTCCCAGCGTTGATACGGCTGCAAATCCTCAGGCTCAAGATTGACCACCAGCCCGCTGTTGGCATTGCGTTCATTGCGCGAGTGCTGACTCATGCCATTCGTCACCACGCGTTGCTCTTCCGACGTTGCACCCACNACGAACCCTCCTGGACACATGCAAAAGCTGTAAACACACCGACCATTTCCAGCGTGGTGAACAAGCTTGTACTCAGCGGCGCCAAGCCTGGGATGCCCTGCGTTCTCCCCCCAACGCGCCTGATCGATCAAAGGCTGGGGATGTTCAATCCGCACACCAACAGAAAACGGTTTCGCTTCCAAGGCGACACCGACCCGTTCAAGCATGGCGAACGANTCTCGCGCGGAATGACCAGGCGCNAGCACCAANTNCCGACAGGCAATCTGCTCACCACCCTCTAAACGCACAGCCACCAGCTGATTCGGTTTGCCCTCTGAACAAGGTTCCAGCACCAATTCATCGACCCGACTCCCGAAGCGCACTTCACCACCGAGGGATTCGATCCGCGAGCGCAGCCCACGAACCACGGTTGCCAACTTGAAGGTGCCGATGTGGGGACGGTGCACCGTGAGGATCTCTGGATTGGCCCCACTCGCGACCAGCTCCTCAAGCACTTTGCGGCCGTAATGCTCAGGGTCACTCACCTGGCTGTACAACTTGCCGTCGGAAAAGGTTCCAGCGCCACCCTCACCAAACTGAGCATTGGAGTTGGGACTGAACGGCTTGGTCCCCTTCCAAAAGCCAAAGGTTTGCAGCGTGCGCTGCTTCACGGGTTCNCCACGCTCCAGCAGCAAGGGACGAAGGCCCATCTGGGCCAGCAGAAGAGCTGCGAAATATCCGCAAGGTCCTGCCCCTACAACAACCGGNCGGTCATNACCCTGGAGCAACGCATCCGACGGACCCTGGACAACGGGCTGATAACGCGTATTCGGTGCTGGGCGAACACTGGAACCGGCACGAAGGCGGCGCATGACCGCTTTCTCCGACTTAACGCGCACGTCAACGCTGTAACTCAATTGAATACGATCGCGTCGACGGGCATCGATGCTGCGTTTCACCAGACGCCACTCGAGCAGGTGCTCGGCCGAGATCCGCAGACGGCGGAGCACCGCTTTAGGCAACGCATCCTCGTCGTGATCGAGCGGCAGCTTCAACTCGCTCAAACGCAGCACCCAAACCCCGACGACTGTTGTTTATTCGATCAGACGGTCAGCTTTTGACCAGTCCGGCAACGGCCTGACCACCAGGAGCCTGACCTGCTCTTAACCGAAAATCACTCGCTGCAGAAGGAATGCGCAGAGATTCACCGGCCTGGCGTTGGGTCAAGGCAGCACACAGAGAAATTGGCTCAGCTTCAGGGTCAATCCACTCCAGCTGATCGCGATCGCCTCCNGCCGCGAGTGCAAGTANACGGGCGGTGTCATAGGCCGACGCTTCAAGCAATCCTGGGGTTTGNCCCCAGCGTTGTTGGAACCGTTCTGCAAAGGGCTGCCAACCATCTCCTCGAGCTGGTGCCTGCAACGTGATCTGCTGCCATGGCTTGGACCGGATCGCATCNACACGATCNGACTCGGACAACCACACCCAATTCGGCGTTTGGGGAGCACCGCCACCAAACANACCTTCGGACTGCTGAAACTGCAGAACCTGGGCCAGCGAACCTTTGGGATCACTAGCAACAACAACGGTCTGAGCCCAAGACCACGNCATGTCATCACCAAAACGTTTTAACGACGCTGGATTGGAGGGATCCACGCGTTGAACAGGACTCGCTTCATAACTNTCCACCACACCGCCAAGGTCGCGATAGGTGGAGACGAANCGGGCCGACACGGTGGCTTCGAGGTCCTTGGGATCAGCCACAACCATGGCGCGTCCCCACCCCGCGGCGATTGCCGCTGCCGCGACAGCCTTGATGTCCTCATCACGGGATGGCGTCAGGGGCCAAAGAAAACGGCGGTGCTCCAAAGAGAGCAACGTGGCCAACGATGATCCCCGCTGATACGGCAAGACGACAGGCACTTGATATTCAGCGGCCAACTGATCAAACGCCCGTAGATCAGCTGCAGGTGGTGCCACCACGACCTGCAGCTGATCTGCATGGCCCCGCAGCGCTGCAGCCGGTGCTTGGTCATCNGAGAGATCGGTCCAATGCACCGATGGCATCTCAGCCCCACAGCGACGCACGGACTCCTCCCCAACCGCAAAACCTCGCAAAAATTGCCGACGGACCTGTGTCTCGGAGGGTGCATCC
Organism: Synechococcus sp. ARS1019; assembly: GCA_002690325.1. Classification (GTDB taxonomy): domain Bacteria; phylum Cyanobacteriota; class Cyanobacteriia; order PCC-6307; family Cyanobiaceae; genus Parasynechococcus. Next base: position 11,061 of record NZED01000018.1, on the reverse strand, counting down.
GACAACATCACGACCATTCGAGCCTTCGGGAGAGCTCTGCCCACTAGGGACTGGACNCCGAAGACTGCTCCGACGAGGCCCAGCAACACCAACCAAGGCTTGGAGCTCAATAGTTTGCGTGCCATCAGGGAGATCAAGCCCGATCGCTGAAAGCTAGGGAGTGCGCTCTGTTTCGTCCGGGTTTGTATCGGTGTCAGCGCCCAATTGCGACAGCAAACCGGCAACGAGAAGAGCCGCACCGATCGCCGCGGCCAACCCTCGATTGTCTGCAGCGGCACCCTGCCCCCAAGCCGCCGTTCCTAGGAATGCGGCACCGAGCAGAAGGCATGGAACCAAGACGATTCCTCGAGCAACACGGTTGTCGGCCATTCAGCTGAGCCCTGAAGAACATCCATTGGTGGCCAAACCAGCAGCCACAAGACCAGTACTGAGATCAAGGTCGGTCCCAATCGGCGTCACCCTGGCCAGCAATTGACCATCGACCGATCCCGCTGGACGCAGATTCACCCGACGGCGCCTCGGAAGCTGCTCCCTAAGCCAACCCACCGCCCTGGCCTCATCGGACGGAGCCACATCAACACAGGTGAGTTGAACCGTGTAGGTGCGGTTGTGATCTCCAACTTGCAGCAGCTGCGAGCTCCGCACTTGGAGAACTTCTGCAGCATCGGCAGAGAGTGCTGTGCAGAACAGAACGAGAAGCAAACAACAGAACCGAATCACAGGGACGGCCCACACTGCGNGCAAGAACGATGGTTGAGGACCGTCACCACAGCTCATGAGCCACAGCTCCGGGTTGGGTCGTTGGCCAGTTCAGGNTGAGAAGGAAGGCCCACCATTTGGGCGTTGCTCTTGCCCGGTGGAACCATCGGGTAGCAGTTTTCACCCCGACGAACATGCACATCGATCAGCATTGGGCCTGGAGCACGCAGTGCTGAATCCAACGACGCCCGTAAGTCGTCCCGCTCNGTGATTTTGACGCCGTCCACCCCAAAGGACCGTGCCAGGGCAATGAAATCGGGCATGCCATTGAGCATGTCTGANGCGGAATAACGCTCTCCGTAGAAACTTTCCTGCCATTGGCGAACCATGCCCTGCCAATGGTTNTTCACGATCACAACCTTGACCGGAAGTCCATAGGCCGCAAGCGTGCCCAGCTCCTGGATATTCATCAAAATGCTGGCGTCGCCAGCGATGCAAACGACCTGTCGTTGAGGGCAAGCGACTTGAGCACCGATCCCGGCCGGCATGCCAAAACCCATCGTGCCCAGGCCTGCACTACTGATCCAGCCNCGGGGCCCATTACGCAGGTATTGAGCGGCCCACATCTGATGCTGGCCGACATCGGTGGTGACGATGGCATCGGGGGCCAGATCACGCACCGCAAGCAACACTTCCTGGGGATAGATCGGTCCCTCGGCAGGCGGAATTGTGAGTGGATAGAGCTCTTTCCAGGTGTGAATGCGATCCAGCCAGGCTGCAGTGCGCAGTTCCACAGCCTGCTGAAGACTGCTTTGCACCAGGCGGGACAAGCTCAGACCCAAATCACCCAGAACAGCCACCTCTGGAACGCGATTTTTACCGACCTCAGCAGGATCGATTTCAAAGTGAATGACCTTCGCGCGAGGGGCAAACGTGTCGAGTTTTCCTGTGACGCGATCATCAAATCGAGCGCCAACTGCAATCAATAGATCGCACTCTGTAACGGCGAAGTTGGCATAAGCCGTGCCATGCATGCCGAGCATGCCCACGGACAACGAATGATTTTCATCGAAAGCACCCTTGCCCATCAACGTGGTGGTGACGGGAATCTGGTGGCGTTCTGCGAGGGCGAGAAGGCTCTCATGGGCAGAGGCAGAGACCGCACCACCACCCACGTAGAGCAACGGACGACTGGACTGGGCGATCAGGGCGAGGGCGTCCCGAATGGCCCCATCATCTGGGGGTTCCGGCTGGCGAAACCCAGGTGGAACAACCGAACCGGGTTCCACAGGCACGTAATCGAATTCTTCCTGGCCGACGTCTTTCGGGATATCAATCAACACAGGACCTGGNCGGCCACTGGCAGCGATCAGGAANGCCTGGGNAACGATCATGCCCAGNTCAGCTGGGTCGCGGACGACCCAGGAATGTTTCACGATCGGCAAGGTGATGCCGAAGATGTCAGTTTCTTGAAAGGCATCGGTCCCAATCGCCGGCCGCGGAACCTGTCCTGTGATGACCACCATCGGCACAGAGTCCATCTGAGCCGTGGCAATGCCAGTGACAAGGTTGGTGGCACCGGGGCCCGAGGTGCCGAAACAGACCCCGACCTTTCCGGTGGCACGGGCATAGGCGTCGGCAGCATGGGTGCCNGCCTGCTCATGGCGCACCAACACATGCTTGACCCANCCTTGGCTCTCAGCGATGTGGAGGGCGTCATAAATCGGCAGGATTGCTCCGCCGGGGTAACCAAAGATGGTGTCAACGCCATGGCGACGCAGAGCATCCATGAGGGCCTCTGCGCCAGTGATCCGGCGCAACTGACCCGATTCCTGCCCGCCGACAGCCGTGGGAGCGGAAGAAAGGGTCACAGCAGCTCAGTCGACAAGGACACACCAGATTAATCGTCCGAAGCCCCTTCAGTTCAGCGGTGACCCCAACGGCGCNNGGATTGAGAACACATCAGCANCCAACCATCCACCTTCAACCACCGCGGCCATCGGCAGAGGACTCCCCGATCAGCAATGNCTTCANCAACCAGTTAGAGCAAGCCCATGGCATGGAGCGGTCCATGGCCACTGATCAACTCGAGAAGGAAGGCAGAAAACCCGACCATCGCCAGACGTCCATTCCAGACCTCGGAACTGTTGTTCCANCCCCATTCCCACTTCTCCTGCGGGTAGAGCTTCACCTTGGTCGGCAGCTCAGCGGCGGCATCCAGACTGACTTCAGGTCCTTCGAGGCTGGTCGTGACAAGGTCGGCCAATCCTTCGATAAAGCCGGGGTATGTGTCCAACGCACGAACGCGTCTGAAATTCACCACACCAGCCTCTGTGGCCAGTTCGCGGTATTCGATGTCGATTTCCTCAAGCGTTTCGATGTGCTCGCTGACGAAACTGATCGGTACAACAACGAGATCTTGGGTTTTGGCCTCGCCTAACTCCTCGAGCGCTTCTTCGGTGTAAGGCTTCAGCCACTCCACAGGACCTACACGGCTCTGATAAGCGAGGGTGTGTGGATTCTCATGGCCCACCACATTGGCGAGCTCCTTCATGATGAGTGCGGTGCAAGCCTCGATTTCCTTTTGATAAGGGTCGCCGGCTTCTTCCACGTAGCTCTTTGGCACACCGTGGGCTGAGAAAAAGACGTGGGCCTGATCAGGGGCATCACTGTTCCTAATTTCCTCGGCAATCAATTCGGCCATCGCACGGACATAGCCGGGATGATCAAACCAACTGCGGATGCAACGGATCGGCAGCTTCTCAAAATCGGCGTCACCCTGACGCAGACGTTGCAGCTCTCGGAAGCTCGATCCACTCGTACTAATGGAGAAGTGTGGATAAAGAGGAAGCACGACGACCTGATCCATCCCATCGGCCTTGATGTCGGCCACCGCCGATTCGGTGAAGGGATGCCAATAACGCATCGCGACGTAACTCGTCGCATCAACGCCACGCTGCCGCAGCAGGCTTTGAAGTTCTCGGGCTTGCTGCTCGGTAATTCGCCTCAGCGGTGAGCCACCACCGATCGAGCGATAAGCCTCCTGGGACTTGCCACTCCGCAAGGTGCTGATCAACCAGGCCAGAGGCTTTTGCAAAGCAGGGCTTGGCAACCGGATGATCTCTGGGTCGGCGAAGAGGTTGTAAAGGAAGGGGCCAACATCCTGGATCCGCTCCGGTCCACCCAGGTTCAGCAGGACAACGCCGACGCGGGACATACGGAAAGGCCTGTTCAGAAGGGGTTGAGCGTAGCTCCCAAAAACGTCATCCTCGGAACCAATGACACATCCATGGACCTCCTCGACGGGCTTGACAANATCAACGAACAGCTGAAGGAAGAAGGATTCCGGCTGAGGATCGAACAGCGCGGGCGTCGGCTCAACCTCAGGGGTTTGCTTCCGACGCGCGACAACCCCGATGCAGAACGGGTTCAACGGCTCAGCCCCGGCCTCCAGGCGAATTCCATGGGCTTGCGTGAAGCCGAGCANACGGTTCGGCTGATCGAACGTCAGTTGAATCGAGGGGCATTCAGGTGGGAGGACTGGCGATCAACCAACCGAGCCCGTTGCCCGCGCACGGATCCCAACCAAAGCGCAGACATCGCTGTGGTGATCGATCGCTTTCAAGAGGCGTTCTTCGCTGACCCACGACGACGGCGCTCACCCTCGGGTAGTCGAACGACCTGGAGCGGGGCTTATCTGCCTTATTTGAGGCGGCTGCAAGCCATCACACAAGGTGACGTCATCAATGCCGACGGCCTTCTCAAAACTCTCACCAGTTACGACGATGGAAGCCGAAGTCGGCAACAGTGCGCGACGGCCTTAGCGGCCCTTGCGAACCATCTAGAGATCCACCTCCCGGACGACTGGCGTCAAGAAGCCGGTGGATATGGACTGCACAAAGCGCAATTTCGACAGCTGCCGACNGATCAACAAATTCTCGAAGTCGCNATGCAGATCCCCAACCCCCGCTGGCGCCTGGCCTACGGCTTAATGGCCACCTATGGATTGAGGAACCATGAGGTGTTTTTCTGCGACTACAGCCCGCTGAGTCGCGNAGGCGACCGGGTACTCAGGGTGTTGCCGACAACAAAAACCGGGGAACACCAGAGCTGGCCCTTCCATCCGGCCTGGGTCGAACGCTTTGGCTTGGAGCAGCTCGGTGATGACCATGCCGCACTTCCCAAGATCAGCACCGATCTACGCAGCACCACGCTNCAACAAGTGGGACGGCGCGTGAGTGAACAATTTCGGCGCTACGAGCTACCGATCACGCCCTATGACCTGCGCCATGCCTGGGCTGTACGCACGATTCATATCGGCCTACCCGACACTGTTGCCGCCAGGATGATGGGNCATTCCGTGGCAATCCACACCCGGACGTATCACCACTGGATCACCCGTCGGGATCAGCAGCAAGCCGTGGATACAGCCCTCTCCCGACACCACGCCTCATGACATCTTTCCTCCGGCCACTCGCTTACCGCTACCGCTGGATTTACGACAGCGTCACGGCCGTCTCGTCGCTGAGCGTTGGCGGCGTTGACCGCCTCAGACGCCTTGGCCTGGATGCGCTCATGCCGCACCTCCACGCTGACGCAAAGGTGCTCGATCTCTGCTGCGGTAGCGGTGAAGCCGCTGCACCGTGGCTTGCCGCTGGCTTTCANGTCACAGGCCTGGATGTTTCACCACGCGCCCTCGAACTGGCGGCAAACCGTCATCCCGCGATGAAACGGGTCGAAGGGCTCGCCGAAGAGCCGCCGCTGCCAGATGCTGGCTTCAGTGCCATCCAATTGAGTGTGGCGTTGCATGAATTCCCACGCCCGGAACGGGAACAGGTGTTGAAGAGCTGCCTGCGGTTACTGGAGCCAGGCGGCTGGCTGGTGCTGGTTGANCTTCATCCCGCAGGACCTTGGCTGCGTCTTCCCCAACAACTGTTTTGCGCTCTTTTCGAAACGGACACCGCCACGGCCATGCTGGAGGACGACCTGTTGGCCCAGCTCNAAGGGATCGGCTTCACCGCAGTTCAACAAGATCTGCTCGCCGGTCGAGCCCTTCAGCGCATTACGGCCCGACGCCCCTGATCAAATGAGTCAAAACCTCGACACCAGCGCTGCAGAACTGGGCATGGGGGGCCATCTAGCCCCGGAAAAAGATNATGCTGGATACCGCAAACGGATGGCCCGACGTCAGGAAGTCCAACGTCAGCGCGTCGAGGAACGGAACAAGGAAAAGGGTCTCATTCTTGTCTTCACTGGCCAGGGCAANGGCAAGACCACNGCCGGNCTCGGTCTCGTGCTCCGCACCCTCGGCCATGGAGAGCGGGTCGCTGTCGTGCAGTTCATCAAGGGCGGCTGGGAACCCGGCGAAGCCAGAGCGCTGAAGCAGTTTGGTGATCAGGTGGCCTGGCATGCACTCGGGGAAGGCTTCACCTGGGAAACCCAGGATCGCGAGAGGGACCAGCAACTCGTCGAGCAGGCCTGGGAGACAGCACTGACCTACCTGCGCGACGAGAGCATCAAGCTCGTATTGCTCGATGAGGTGAATGTGGCCATGAAGCTGGGCTACATCGATGCAGAGACCGTGTTGCGTGGTCTGGCAGAACGCCCTGAACTCACCCACGTTGCTCTCACCGGACGTGGGGCACCCGCTGCATTGGTGGAGCAAGCGGATTTAGTGACAGACATGACCTTGGTTCACCACCCGTTCAGGGAACAAGGGGTCAAAGCGCAAGCAGGAATTGAATACTGAGCACCGCCTCAGCGTTCTGACGACTTGAGATCGTCCTGCAGTTGGCGGGTGGCCTCGGTGAGGACCGACAAGCCACTGACCAGAAGTGCCCGGTACACAACGGGGTCACTCCAACAAGAGGGATCATCACTGGCGCGCTCCAGTGCCGAGAGTGTGAGTCGAGCCATCACTCCACTTTGGGCTTTGTCGTGTTGATCCATCACCACGTCGCCTTTGAGCTATTCAAGCGACAAATCAATGGCTTGACGAGCGCTTGCTACTGTCGANCGGATCTGGACCGTTGATGACCTACACACGCGTCCTGCTGAAGCTCAGCGGCGAAGCTCTGATGGGATCTCAGGGCTATGGCATCGATCCCGCCATCGTTCACTCCATTGCACAGGATGTCGCCAAGGTGGTGGCCTCCGGAACCGAACTCGCCATCGTTGTGGGCGGNGGGAATATTTTTCGGGGATTGAAAGGATCAGCGGCCGGAATGGAGCGGGCGACTGCTGATTACGTCGGCATGTTGGCGACGGTGATGAACGCAATCACGCTTCAGGATGGCCTNGAACAGGCGGGAGTTCCGACGCGCGTTCAAACGGCGATTGCCATGCAAGAGGTGGCCGAGCCTTACATCCGGCGCAAAGCCATCCGCCATCTTGAAAAAGGGCGTGTCGTGGTCTTCGGGGCCGGTTGCGGCAATCCGTTTTTCACCACAGACACAACGGCGGCATTAAGAGCTGCGGAAATCAACGCCGATGTGGTGTTCAAGGCCACCAAGGTGGACGGTGTTTACGACAAAGATCCCGCCAAACATTCCGATGCCGTGAAATACGACAATCTCGGCTTCCAGGATGTGTTGAGTGGGGAGCTTGGGGTGATGGACAGCACCGCCATTGCCCTTTGCAAGGACAACAACATTCCGATCGTTGTGTTCAACCTGTTCGAACCTGGCAACATCGGCAGAGCAGTGGCAGGAGAACCGATCGGGTCACGCATCGGTGAACCGCTCTGAGTCCAGCGCCATCGTTCTCGTCCAGCCCCTCTTCCACTCCCATGTCNACCAAAGATCTCGAAGCCAGCATGCGCAAGTCGGTGGAGGCCACCCAGCGCAACTTCAACACCATCCGCACGGGGCGAGCCAACTCCTCCCTGCTCGATCGCATCACGGTTGAGTACTACGGCGCTGAGACACCGTTGAAATCGCTGGCAACCCTGACGACACCTGATTCGCAAACAATTCAGATCCAACCTTTCGACATGTCCTCTCTCGGACTNATCGAAAAAGCCATCGCCATGAGCGAGCTGGGGTTTACCCCGAATAACGACGGCAAAATCATCCGCATCAACGTGCCCCCGTTGACAGAGGAACGACGCAAAGAATTCTGCAAACTTGCCTCGAAGTACGCAGAAGAAGGAAAAGTGGCGCTGCGCAATTTGCGTCGTGACNCCATCGACAAGATTAAAAAGCAGGAAAAAGACGGCGATTTCTCAGAAGACCAAAGCCGCGATGAACAGGACTTGGTGCAGAAAACCCTCGACAAATTCATTGCTGAACTCGAGAAGCACCTTGCCGACAAGGAAGCCGACATCCTCAAGGTNTGATTACCTGCAATTGCTGTAGGCACTGACTGGCGTTAAGACGGGTATGGGCCAGACCTCTACCCGTAAAACAACCAGTGCCCAGACCACGAAGAGAAGGTCCTTTCAAGATGAAAGGCAAGTACTACGTCGAGGTCTACGACGGAGACAGAAGGCGCTCGCTCTGCCTAGGGACCGACAACTATGAGCTGGCGTGCCAACGGTACGCAGCAGGGTTAAAAGAGCTTCGCAAGCGGATACGGAAGGAGCACGAAGCCACCAAGCCTTCAAGCGGACTTGATTGGCTGCCTGAGCAGGTAGAGCAGATCAAGGCCAACTACCCGGAGGACTTCACACCTCAACAAATTGCTGAACTAGAAACCGGCAAGAGAGCTCAAGACCCCGAAACAGGTGCTTTTTTAGATGAGCNCACCGAACGCCTCGCTGAGCAATTAATAGGGATCAGNCGCCTTACCTGGCAAGAACTAGTNGCAAATGCCGCAACAGTNCGGCGCAGAAAACAGGACAAGGANTACGCACCCTCTTGGTATAGGAACGTGGAGAGGATCCTCAAGACCTTCAAGTACGCACCAATTGGCCTGACTCCTCAGCAGATACGCGCATACCAAGATCAAGAGGAACGCAAGGGGATCGACAGCGTCACCCTCAAGAACAGGCTCAGTGCTCTTCAAGGGCTGGTTGAGCGAGCCATCACTAGTGGTTATGCACCAGAGCTGGCACCAAACGTTTTCAAAATGGTGGACTTCTCTGTGTCAAAACAGAAGGAGTCAAAACGCAACTACTACTGCCCAACAGAGGCTGACTACAGGAAGCTCTTCCAAGAAGTGCTGCCCGAGCAACCAGAAAGAATTGCTGTAGGAATTGAGTTGATNGCTTGGACAGGATGTCGAGTGTCGGCGCTTCCTTATCACTCATCAAGCGAACAAATGGGCTGGCTTGAAGTGCCAGATNTTGCAGGNACCAAAGGTGGCGGAAGAGTTCCCGTGCCTCCGCTGCTTTGGAACAGAGGCAGGGACCTGAAGATCTCGTGGCGGAAGACCAACGCAGTGCTGAAGCAAGTCCACCCAAAGCTGTGCAACCACGGNTTGAGGAGTGGATTCAAAATGCTGACTCGGATGGCTGAGCTGGATTACCAGCTAGGTGAATCTCTGCTGATGCACAAACTGTCAGGACTTNAGTCGACCTATGGCGGCAAAGACTTCCCAGACGAAGCAAAACTCAAAGGTTCAAGANAGGTATGGGCTGAGCTGGAAAAGATATTGTCTTCGCCNGAACAACTCAACAAGAGCCAATAAATCCTACTTAAATGCTCATTCCGAAGCCTGCAAGGAATACCTCTCAATGCTGGAAAGAGACTCTNCACAAACTGGACTGATGATNTTGGCCCAGAGCAGTTGAGCATGACTGCCATGCCCCTAAAGTCTTGATTTAGNTCATTGACCNCTACAGCNAACAAGTCTAAATTGNAAGNAGTGAATCANTTGCCATGAAAAGACTATTCCTACTCATTGCCTTACTTNCCGCAGTTCCTGCACAAGCTGAAAGATACGANTTTGGACAGGGAGTAGCGGCAATGGCATGCGCGATGCTGGATTCAGGCTACAGCAGGCGAGAAGTAGAAAATGTATTAGATTCCTTGGAAAGATTTATTATCAGAGATGGAATAAGCGCGAGAGGCCAGCAACAAATGGTGAAAGGATATAATTATCAAACCGCCAGACTCGGCTGCGAATTAGAATATAGGGATTGATATTTCAAGTATCGCCACCCTGAATAAAGCGAAGGAATTCACTCAGACACAATCCAAGAAAAGCAAAACTACGACAAGATAGATATCAACTCATTCGAACAACAACTCAAGCCAAATCAGCCCTATGAGCTGCAAAACGTGACATGCTATTGTCAATCGCAGAGGCAAGTTACTATTATTTTATTGTACTGGTATCAATGTAAATTCCTTGCATCTTTCTATCAAGGCAGTCATAGAAGCCTTGTGAAAATTCTAAATCGACATTTGCACATTCCGAATGAGCACGGTCAATGGTCTGATCAAATTCCTTCATTGAAAGGTAAATCTCTTTCTGATCAGCTGCACATACAGGAACCGTGGCCATCAATACAGGGAGAATCCACAAGACCGACCGCATGACCTCTCCAACCAACTGCAATCAGTATGGCCTGACTAAGCAGTGAACACGATAAGACATAACATCGCCTTCAAAAGTCTTCTTCTTAACCTAACGGCTTCCTCTTTATTGTCGTTTCTGACGAGTCCAACAGGGCCAGAGAACTAAGCAGAGATGGATTCACAATCACAACAACGCGCCTCACGGAGCCTTTTAGGCACCACTCAGAGGCGACTAACTAATACATACCTATCTTTTATGTCACCTAAATACAACAAGTTCAACAAAGGAAAGACGAAAGGTTACTTCCCGATCAATAAATGGATTTGCGACACGTCAAAACATCCCGTTATCACTTCTACTAGTAAATGTGCAAGCTCAACTCCAAAAGCCTTATTTAGTCAGCAGGAGTCGCAAATGTTGATTGGCTTATCGAACACATTGCAATGTAGCGAGCGAGATGCAGTGAGAATTGCACTCTATGAGGCATCTAAAAGCGCCTCTAACGCCTATGAATCGGCGTTCATGTACGCAACAGCAATGTCAACCGAAAAGGGTCATCAGGGGCGATCCTCGTCGAAGCAATGGAACCTACCAAAAGGAGAACAGATAGCAGCAACTAATGCAGCAAATGAGCTTGGCATCACTGGTGCAGAATTTGTTCGCCTTTCAATCATTTGGCTGCAACAAGGTATTAGAAAAGACGAGATCAGGAGCATCCAAAACTGCAAGATCATAAGTGGTGACAAAGCTGCTCACCAATGGAGTAAAGAAAACCATGGCAAGCCAGCAAGTGAGCAAGTTGCAAGCTTGAAAAAAGCACTCAATGAGGCTCAACAGCTCATCAACTACATGGATGAGATCCAAGCCGACGAGCGAGATGCAAGAAAAAAGGAAAGTAGA
>NZED01000017.1 GCA_002690325.1 Synechococcus sp. ARS1019 | reverse complement strand
AAGGCATTCACCGATGACCAATTGGGTGGGTTGAGCAAAAAGCAGATCAAGAAGGCCGACGTCTTCGTCGATGCCCTTTCTGATCAGCAACGTGAGGCCCTCTCGTTTGATCCGGGTCGCTCGAGTCGTCTGGTGGACCCCCTGAGCGATCAGGACGATCTGTCCTTGCTGCCGGGCCTAGACCCCCTCGCCTGATCCATTGGTGCATCAGCTCAGTTTCCCAAGAACCGTCATGGCAGTCGCCGTGGCGGTTCAGAGGGGTTGAATTTGGCCTAGGCAAGAGGCCTCGATCCAACGTTCAATCCCGTCAGGCAGTTCACAGCGCCGCCTGCTGTTGGCATCAATTGCCACGTGTCGGATGCAGCCACGGGCGACGTCCTGCTGATCCCGTTGGATCTGACTGATGACTTCGAAACTTCCCAGGTCGAGTCGTCGTGGTTGAAGCCTGATCGTTAAGGCATCACCCATCAGTACAGGAGCGCGGAAGTTGGCGTCGCAATGCACGATCGGCAGCGCAATGCTCGGAGGTTCGTTGCGCCCACCCGGAAAGATGGTTCCCGCATCGAGCCCATAGCGCTCCAGGCTTTCTTCCCAGGCCTGATGGCACCAACCCAGGATCGCTTGGAAATGCACAACACCAGCGGCATCGGTATCACTGAAACGCACAGTTCGGGACAGCTGCAGCCAGTCGGTGGCATTCATGAACTGGGTTGTCGGTCGTTGGTCGGACTGCCAGCCTGCCATCAATGAACTCGTGTTATGGCTGCCCCATTCGCCTACGAACAGCCAACGGTTCAGAGGTCATGGCACGCGTTGTTGCTTCATATCCCCGTGCTGCTGGCGTCTTGGCTTGCCGGGTTGGCTGTGACCTTGGCGGGCGTTGTGGTGATGGTTGTGCTTTCGATTGTTCTGACTGTCTTCGCTCAGGCCGGAGCTGATCAAGTCGTTGTGCTGGGCTCGCTGCTCACCCCGTTGGCGCAATTACCCTTCGCGATTTTGGTCAGTCTGCTCGGTGTGCTGATGGTGGCAGTGCCTGCCCTGTATTACGAGCATGGCGAAGTAGTTTCGATCGGTGCTGCCGTTCAACTGCTGGCGCGCCGATTTTGGCGTTACTTGCTGGCCGGTGTGTTGTTCAGCCTGATGCTGACGATTGGTTTGTTGTTTTGCATCCTGCCCGGCATCGCGGTGGCATTAGTGACGCCGGTATTTGTGAATCGGATTTTTGTCACGGAGATGAGCATCGGTGATGCGTTCTCTCAGGCGTTTCAGCAGGTGTATCGCTCCAAGGATGGATTTGCCTTCATTGCGATCGAAGTTCTCACCCTATTTTTGGTGTTGATTGTTTCGCTGCTGACGTGCGGTTTGGCCTCGGTGTTTGCTGTGCCGATGGCATGTTTTTATCTGCAAAATGTTGGCTATCGAACCGGTGTTCTCCGCTGAGTCCGCCCGGAGGCCAGCTGTTCAGCCATAACCGCCCCAGCCAGTAAGCCAGCAGGCTGCCTACCAAACCTGCACCAAGCATCGGCGAGAGTGAGAATCCTTTGGGTAACAGTTGCTTGTCGCGGAGCGACATTACCGACCAAGCGATCAGTGCTCCTGCGATCAGCGGGCCGAAGGCATGCCATTGCACTGACTCCGCCAAATTGCCGATGAGCGCAGCGCTGGTGGCGCGGGTGAGATAGCAGGTTGGGCAGGGAAGTCCTGTCAGCGCTCTAAGCGGGCAGGCCAGTCCTGGTAAGCCGGGATGAAGTCCCTTCAACCAAAGCGCAGCAGTAAGGCAAGAGGGCACCAAGTACCCCGCCTTTCGCAGTGAGCGCAGAAATCCGTTCAGCGGATTAGCGGTCGACCGACCCCATGATCACGTCGATCGAACCAAGGATGGCCATGATGTCGGCCACCTTGTGTCCCTTGAGGATGTGGGGAAGGATCTGAAGGTTGTTGCTGTCGGCAGCGCGGATCTTGAACCGCCAGGGGGTGACGTCGTTGTTGCCTTGGATGAACACGCCGATTTCACCCTTGCCGGATTCCAGACGGGTGTAGAGCTCGCCATTGGGAATCTTGAAGGTGGGCGCCACCTTTTTGGCCACGTACTGGAAGTCGAAGCCAGCGGCATCACTGCCTTTGCCTTCGTTGAGGCGTTTGGCCTCCAGGTTTTCGGTGGGGCCGCCGGGAATCATCTCGCAGGCTTGGCGCAGGATCTTGAGTGATTGGCGCATTTCTTCGATGCGCACGCGATAACGGGCGTAGCAATCGCCTTCTTTTTCCCACGCGACCTGCCAATCAAAGTCGTCGTAGCACTCGTAATGATCCACCTTGCGTAGATCCCAGGGCACGCCAGAGGCACGCAGCATGGGTCCGCTCAAGCTCCAATTGATGGCGTCGTCCCGCTGGATGATTCCTAAGCCTTCAATCCGCCGCCGGAAGATTGGNTTGTTGGTGATCAGTTTTTCGTATTCATCAATCTTGGGAGCAAACCAATCGCAGAAGTCTTTGCACTTCTCCAGCCAACCCCAAGGNAGATCGGCTGCCACACCACCGATGCGGAAGTAGTTGTTGTTNATCANNCGNTGNCCNGTGGCNGCNTCCCAGAGGTCGTAGATCATCTCCCGCTCTCGGAAAATGTAGAAAAACGGCGTCTGGGCGCCGACATCAGCAAGGAAGGGACCCAGCCAGAGCAGATGGTTAGCGATGCGGTTGAGTTCCAGCATCAGCACTCGGATGTAACTGGCCCGCTTCGGAACAGGAATATTCGCCAGCCTTTCAGGGGCGTTCACGACGATTGCTTCGTAGAACATGCCGGCCGCATAGTCCATGCGACTCACGTAGGGCACGAACATCACGTTCGTGCGGTTNTCNGCNATCTTCTCCATGCCGCGGTGGAGGTAGCCGATCACCGGCTCGCAATCCACCACGTCTTCNCCATCCAAGGTCACCACCAGCCGCAGCACCCCGTGCATGGAGGGGTGATGGGGGCCGAAGTTGACCACCATCGGCTCCGTGCGCGTCTCCAGCTGCGTCATGACACCGATGGGCAAGGCAATAGAACGATCTTAGGTAAAACCCCCCGCATCTTCGTTTGAGCGACGCCAACACCTTTGATCATGTGCCCGTTCTGGCTCAGGCCGTGATCGAGGCGACCGATCACTTACCGCGCTGCGATGGCCTCTTGATCGATGCCACCCTTGGGGGTGGGGGGCACAGTGCGTTGTTGCTGGAGCGCTATCCCCAGCTGCGTTTGATCGGTTTGGATCAAGATCCCAGCGCACGAGCGGCGGCGGCGAAACGGTTGGAGCCNTACGCAGATCGTGTGCAAATCGTGGCGACCAATTTCGCGGCTTATCAACCCACGGAGCCCGTTGCGATGGTGCTTGCGGATCTTGGGGTGAGCAGCCCGCAGCTGGATGTGGCGGAGCGCGGTTTCAGCTTTCGCTTGGATGGTCCCTTGGACATGCGGATGAATCCAGAAAAGGATGGTGAAACCGCTGCTGAGCTGATTGATCGCCTCGAGGAGTCGGCCTTGGCGGATGTGATTTATGGCTATGGCGAAGAGCGTTTGTCGCGGCGCATCGCCCGTCGGATCAAGGCGGATCTTGCTGATCACGGTGCCTACAGCGGAACGGCGGCGTTGGCATATGCCGTGGCCGGTTGTTATCCACCCAAGGCACGGCGGGGGCGGATTCATCCCGCCACCCGTACCTTCCAAGCGCTGCGCATCGCCGTGAATGATGAGCTCGCCGTTCTGGACGCTCTGCTTGAGCAGGCTCCAGACTGGCTGGAACCCGGCGGCTTGCTGGGCGTGATCAGCTTTCACTCCCTCGAGGACCGACGGGTGAAAACGGCGTTTAAGGAAGACGAACGCCTGTCGCGCATTACGCGCAAACCAATAATTGCTTCTGAGGAGGAACAGGAGAGCAACCCCCGCAGCCGCAGTGCGAAATGGCGNCTGGCGCAGCGTCAGTTCAAGAATCCGGCCTGATCATTCGTGCCAAACAGCTGCCGGTAGGCCGCTGCATTGATGCAGACGCAGACCGGTGCTGCGGCGAGAAGGCCCACGACGCAAGCCAAAAAACCAAGCAACAGGATCACGACCTGAACGAGGATCAGAGCCAGAACTTCCCACCACTGCTGGTTCACCACGGCCATGCCATGCCGGATCGTGCCGATCGGGCCACGACCGTCCAGAAGGGCAATGAAGCCGAGAAACGACTGATTCACATTGATGTAAAGGCNGAATACGGATGCCAGGGCCACCAGCAACCAGACAACTGGATTGGCGGCGGCATTGTTGCCAAGGGTTTGCAGGGTGGCGAGAAACGCCGCCTTCAGTTCTGTTTCGCTGAGGTTGCCGCCTGAGACGTTGTTGAACAAGGCAACAGCCAGGCTTGGGCCATCGATCAGGGTGAAGGCCAGGCCAGCGGCCACTAGCAGAACAAAGAAAACGAGACCGCCAAGGACGAATTGATTGACCAACAGCCGGCCTAAGGCGCTCCAATCCCAACGGGTGAAGTCGGCAAACGTTGGACGCCCCCCCTCCAGTGCGATCCAAGCCCCTCGGATCATGCCAATCGTGGCCCAGAGATTCACCACGATTTGGATGATGAAGGGGTCGAATGGGATCAAGCCGGCAAGCTGAGTGAGAACACCGCTCAGAAGCGCGAAGCCCACGAACGTCCAAGGTGCTCGCTTGAAGGCGGCCCAGCCGTCGTTGAGAGCCCGTTCGATCGTGAGCTGATGGGTTGGGGACGGGGTCATGCTCACAACCAAAGACGTTCGGAACGTAGGGAGCTCACCGCCGTGCTGCACGAATCGCGCTTGCAATGACGTGAATCAATGCGCTGAGNTCCTGGTCTGTGGTGCTGCGTCCCAGGCTCAGCCGCAGGGATGCTTCGGCCTCCTGACGGCTGAGCCCGAGGGCCTGAAGCACGTGGGACGGAGCGCCATTGCTACAAGCGGAACCGCTGCTGCAACTCAGTTGTGATCGCAGCGCTTGCTGGAGGCGGCTGCCTCTGATGTCGGGAATCGTGATGTTGAGGTTGTGGGCGAGCCGGGGTTCAGCAGCACCGTTAAGGGCAANGCCTGGGATCTGCTTTTGGAGCCCAGCCCACAGTTGATTCCGTAACCCTCGCAACCGTGTGCTTTGGCTTTCCCGTTGGGCCATGGCCAGTTGCACGGCTGTTGCGAAGCCAACGATCAGGGGCGTGGGGAGGGTGCCAGCGCGCAGGGCTTGTTCTTGTCCTCCACCCCACTGCAACGGCTGGAGCTGGAGCCCCTCACGAATCACCAGGGCACCGATGCCTTTCGGGCCGTAGAGCTTATGGGCACTGAGGCTGACCAGATCAAGGCCGAGCCCATCCGGTTCCAGTGGAATGTGTCCGAAGGCTTGGGCGGCATCGCTGTGCAGAGGCAGCCCATGGCTGCGGCACACCTCGGCGATCTCTTCAATGGGTTGGAGAACACCGATTTCATTGTTGGCGGCCATCACACTCACCAGGATCGTGTCGGGGGCTATTGCTTCCGAGACCTGATCAGGCTCAATCAGGCCGTTGGATCCAGGGGTTAGCAGCGTGACCCGGAATCCCTCCCGTTGCAGCTGAACCAGGGGATCGAGCACGGCACGGTGCTCGGTGGCAACGCTGATCACGTGGCCTTGCCCTTGAAAGCGTGCTGTACCGAGCAACGCCAGATTGTTCGCTTCTGTGGCTCCGCTGGTGAAGATCAACCGCTCGGGTGCCACAGCGAGGGCAGTCGCGATCTGTCGCCGGGCCAGCTTCACCGCAGCAGCGGCGGTGAGGCCGAGCCGGTGCTGACGGCTGGAGGGGTTGCCCCAGAGCTCGCTCCAGTAGGGCGCCATGGCCTCGACCACCTCTGGTGCACAGGGCGTGGTGGCTTGGAAATCGAATGCGAGGGGTGGNTCGGTCAGCGTCGCTTGATCAGTGTTGCGATCATGGTGCTGCATCCCTCGCTACTGCTGGATGGATTGGCGAATCCCGATGGTCCGCTTTGGTAGCGCTGCTGTTTCAGCGCTGCTGTTCGGTGGTCTCGCCGCTGAGGCGATCGATCGCAAGGAGGTGNTGGAGCAAATGCGCAANAACCGACCTGGTGATCTGCAGGTGCTGGTGGAAGAACCCGATGCCGGTGGCACCCGCACGATTGGGATTTATGGCATCAAACGCGACNCAAACAACACCGATGTGCGCCGTTACAGCCTTTGGGAAGAGTCTCCTTCTGATCTGAATATCTACTTCGAATCGGTCAGTTGTGGAGTGGAGAAGCCTTTGCGNGTGAAGCGCACGGGGACGGCGGTCTATGTGCGGATGCTCAANCCCGGTGGGCTGATCAATCCCACCAACCGCGAAGACCATCTGGTGTGGTGGGCTGCTTGTGTGCCGGACTTGGCGGGAACCGACCCGGCCACGCTTCAACAGAAGGCCTTGGATCTCGGTTTTTCGACCTTGATACCCGAACGTCAGGAGCAGTTACCCGCACTAGCCCCGTGAGCGCAGCATCCATACATTGCGCNCAGATCGAAGGCAGCCATGAGCGACGCGCCGATTCCCAGCACCGACGAGCAGGAGGCTCCTGCACCGGCACCACGGCTGCTGCTGGTTGATGACGAGCCCGGGTTGCGCACGGCNGTGCAGGCCTACCTCGAGGACGAGGGTTTTGATGTGACCACGGCCGTGGATGGTGAGGAGGGTTTCACNAAGGCGCAGCAGATGNTGCCGGATGTGGTGATCAGCGATGTGATGATGCCGCGCTTGGANGGCTATGGCCTGCTGAANAAACTGCGGGCNGATGAACGGCTTGGTGGCACGCCGGTGATCTTCTTGACCGCGAAGGGCATGACGGCGGATCGCACCCAGGGCTATCTCGCGGGCGTGGACGACTACATCCCCAAGCCCTTCGACCCCGATGAGTTGGTGGCGCGGGTGCGCAACGTGGCCCAGCGACAGCAGCGGCTCCTGCAGGAAGCGGCTCGCTTTGCCGATACGGANATGGGGCAGATGGCCAAGCAGATCACCGAGATCCGCTCGCTGTTGGCCCAGGCCGAAGCGTTGCCTTCGAAAGATCCCGTGGTGCATAGCTTTACGCCACGGGAGGCCAGCGTGCTGCAGTTGGTGGCNGAGGGGTTGATGAATAAGGAGATCGCCCGCCAGCTGGAAACGTCGATCCGCAATGTGGAGAAGTACGTGAGCCGTTTGTTCAATAAAACNGGCACNTCNAGNCGCACTGAATTGGTGCGCTATGCCCTGGAGCACCGCCTGGTGACTTGACGGCGGGCTGGCGTGCAGCGGCGTTCAATCAAGGCTGGACGTACCGCGACCGGGTGCCGGTTGCGATCTCCGGCATTTGGTTGAGCGAGTGGATGGCGACGCGCTATCGCCATTCCGCNGCTGATGTGTGGCGTGCGCGGATTCAGGCCGGGGAACTCCATTGCAACGGCCAAGTTCTCTCGGCGGATTATTGGCTTGCAGGGGCTGAACAGATCCTGTGGCGCCGCCCACCCTGGCGGGAGGAGGCGATTCCTGATCGGTGGGACACGTTGCATGACGACGGCGATTTGTTGGTGATCAACAAGCCCTCGGGGTTGCCGGTGATTCCAGGTGGTGGTTTCTTGCTCCACACGCTCACGGCATTGCTGGAGCCCAGCGGAGCTCGACCGGTGCACCGTCTGGGCCGGTTTACCTCCGGATTGCAGGTGTGTGCTCGCCATCCCACCACCCGCGCTGAGTTGTCACGGCACTTCCGGCCTGGCGGTCGCTACCGCAAGGTGTATCAGGCCTGGGCCCACCGGGTGCCGGGGTTGGAGCTGGGCCAGCCCTGGACGGTGTCCACGGATGTGGTGGAGCGGCAGCATCCGCTGTTGGGTTGGATCTGGGGGCCGGAACCGCTGGAGCGAGAGCCAATTCGAAAGCGTTTGTCGGCCCGTTCAGAAATCAAGTTGTTAGACCGCCACGCCCAGGGAGATGTGTTGGCGGTGACGATTGAGACCGGACGTCCTCACCAAATCCGTATTCATCTCGCTCAATTGGGCAGCCCGTTAATTGGGGACCCGTTGTATTTGCTGAATCGAGAAATTTCAGCCAGAGCAACACCAGGGGATGGGGGCTATCTCTTGCATGCCTGGCAGCTCAACGGTTTGAACCAACTCGGAGGACGGGTGATTGAGGCTCGTCCTCCTGCAGTTTGGAATCAGGCCTTCTGAAACTCAATGAGTCGTGAAAAGTAGAAGGGAGCCTTGTTCAAGCTGCGGCGCATCAATTTGAAGCCGCAGGCCTCAGCCGCTTTCACGATGCCGTCTTCTTTGAGGGTGTAGGCCCGGGTGGTTTTGCTCGGGCCGGGGAACAGCTGGCCGATCCCTTTCAGCAGCGCCAGCAATGGTGTGTAGGGCGCGAAGCTCACGATCAAGCGCTCTTCGGTGAGTCCGCAGAGGTGCTTCACCATTTCCTCGGCCGCCGGCTGCGGGTAGTGGATGAACACATCCAGGCAGCACACGGTGTGGAACGAACCGCTGAGGCTTTCCAGGTCGCTAGCGAAGAAGTTCAGCTTGGCCATGTCCAGACCAGCGTCGCGGGCGCGGCGCTCGGCTTCCTTCGCCATGGCTTCGGAGATATCGCTGGCGTTGATCGATCCGGCGCCCATCGCCGCCAACGGAAGGCTGAGGCTGCCGACACCACAGCCGGCATCGCAGAAGCTGACGTCGCTAACAGTGCCGCTCTCCTTGATCCAGCTCAGCACTTCATCCACGGTTTTCTGGTGACCGATGCGGATGTTGCGCTGCACCTTGTTCACATCGTCACTGTCGCTGTAGATGCGGTTCCAGCGATCAAAGCCGGTGGTCTCGAAGTAGCCCTTCACCTCCTGCTTCTCGGCTTGTTTCTGCTCCAGAAGCTCTTCGGGGGCCATTCAGGGAAGGAGGGAGTTCGGCGGGATCTTAAGCAGCGCAGGCCCACTGCAGTTTCCCGTCGTGCTGGCTCCAGCGCAGAAGCCGCGTTAAGGGCTGGCCGATCAGTTCGTCGGGCACGGTGTCCGCCATGCCCATCACGTGGCGCGGCGCCACGGTGGCACTCCAGATCGCGGCGCTGGAAGCACCACTCCAGAGGGCCAGGCGCTTCACCCCCTCGAGTTGCGGCAGGGTGCCTCCCGCCAGGGTGCCGTCCTCCAGCCGGCAGGTGCCGTTGTTCACCAGCAACACCCGTTCGTCCCAGCGGTGCTCACCATCTGCCAATCCGTAGGGGGCCAGCGCATCGCTCACCAGCACCGTCTGCTTCGGTGCCAGCCGTTGTAGCAGCACCGCCATCGTCGGATGGACGTGCACTCCGTCGGCGATCAGGCCCAGGGCGATGTCTCCGCGGCGGCAGGCTTCTCCTAAAGGGCCAGGGGCCCTGTGGTGCAGACCCGGCATCGCATTGAAGGCATGGGTGAGCATGCCCACGCCTTGCTCAAAGGCTTGGGCCGCCCCATCCGCTTTTGCGGCGCTGTGGCCCAGGGCCACGTTGATCTTGAGCTCCCGCAGCCGCTGGATCACCGCCTCAGCTCCCTCCAATTCAGGTGCCAGGGTCATCAGGGCGATTTCGCCTTCAAATCCACCGATTCGTTGCTCCAAAGCATCCAGGCTCGGAGCCGCTAAATGCTCAATCGGGTGGGCACCGCGACGGGCTTCCGCCAAAAACGGACCTTCGAGATGGGCCCCCAGTAGTTGGCAGCGTCCCGCGATGTGCTTTTGGCGCGCGGTACGGAGCACAGCCAGTGCTCGGCGCAATGGCTCGATGCCGCAGGTCACCAGGGTTGGGGCGATCGCGTCCACTCCATCGGCCCACAGCAAATCCAGTAGCTGAATCAGCCGCGGTAGATCCGCCTGCGTTAGCTCGGGAAACGCCAGCCCCAGTCCACCGTTGATCTGTAGATCAACCCCGCGGGGACTGATCCAATCCCCCTGCCAGCTGTCCCCTCCAGCGGCGCTCTCCTTCGCCATCGCCTCGATCCTGAGGATTCGGCTCTCGTCATCCAGTTCGATCCAGTGCCGTTGGTCCGCATCGCCGCCCAGGGGGGTTGGCAATCGCACATCGCTGATCCGATGCATCCCAGCCAGCTGTGGAGGACGATGGCAGTCTTGCTGGTCTTGGCCATGACGACAGTGCTTCCCCGCGTGGCTGTGGTGATGGGTAGCGATTCCGACTTACCCACCATGGAGCCGGCGGCTGCCATCCTCCGTGAGCTGGGGGTTGAGGTGGAGGTGCGCGTGCTCTCGGCCCATCGCACTCCTTTGGAGATGGTGGACTTTGCCCAAAAAGCCCGTGATCAAGGCTTTGGTGTGATCGTGGCGGGAGCCGGGGGCGCTGCCCATTTACCCGGCATGGTCGCAGCGCTCACCACGCTGCCTGTGATCGGTGTTCCGGTGAAAAGCCGGGCTCTTTCAGGGGTGGATTCACTCCATTCGATTGTTCAGATGCCCGGTGGCATTCCCGTGGCCACGGTGGCCATCGGAGGTGGTCTCAATGCTGGTTTGCTCGCAGCACAGATTCTTTCGGTTGCTGATGCTGGCCTTGCGGCACGGTTGGCCGACTACCGCAGCAGCCTTCACGATGCGGTGGTGACCAAGGATGCCCGTCTGCTCGATCTGGGCAGCACCGACTATCTCTCCCAGATGCAGTCATGAGTGTTCTAATTCGTTCCACGCTTCGTTCCACGCTGCTTTGGGCGGTGGTGCCGGCGGCCGTCGTCTATGGGATCGCGCTGGTCTGGAGCGCCTCAGAGGGCATCAGCGCCAAGTTGGTGTTGAAGGATTTGGCCCAGTCCTGCAAAGCACCTCTGGGGGAGGGCTTCCTCTCCAGCGTGGGCTATTTGCTCTGGATGGCGGCCGCTGCCATCGCCTTGTTTGCAGCGTCCACCCGGCAAATCCAAGGCTCGGTTCTGAACCGCCAATTCGCCTTCTGTGGGGGTGGATTCTCGCTTTGGCTCTGCCTCGACGACATGTTCCTGGTCCACGACCGCTACCTCGGCGAGGCGTTTCTCTACATCACCTACGCCTTCTTTACCGGGTTGCTGTTGTTCCGTTTTCGTGGCCCACTCCAGCGCTTCGGTGGCGACACTTTTTTGGTTGCCGTTGTGCTGTTGGGTCTGTCGGTTCTGACCGATGCTCTTCAAGGGCTTTGGCCGAACTCCTACGAGACGGTGCAGATTTTTGAAGAGGGATTCAAGTTCCTCGGGATTGCCTCCTGGCTTGCCTTCTGGTGCCATTACGTCAGTGCCGCCTCCCGGCCGAGCACGCCTTGATCTGTTCCCCGACCCAACGATGACTGTTTGGCCAGCCTGGCTGCGTCTTGGCTTGGTGTTGCCGCTGCTGGGGGTCAATGCCTTCGTGATCAAACGGGTGATGGTGCAGTTCGCCCCCTTCCCAGGGCTGTTTCTCACCGCGGCTCTCATTGCTTTTTTGCTCGATTTGCCCTGCCGCTGGTTGAAACGGCGCGGTATGTCTCGGCCCTGGGCGATTGCGGCAGTCGTGCTGCTGACCCTCGGCCTGCTGGTGCTGGCCGCAGTGACGTTGGTGCCGTTGTTGATCGAGCAGCTCAGTCAGTTAATCAGTGCCTCTCCTGCGTTGTTGAGCGCTGCCGAGCAGTGGATCAACCAGAGTCAGTCGTGGGCGATCAGCCATGGGCTTCCCGCGGATTTTGCAGACCCCAGCAGTGATTTGGTGTCTCAAATCAGCCGAGTGGCCACAGAGCTCAGCCGCCGTTTGCTCGGCATCCTTGGGGCCACGGTGGGCACCACCATCAACGTGGTGATTGTGCTGGTGCTGGCGGTGTTCTTACTGCTGGGCGCCGATTCGATCACCTCCGGCTTGGTGCAGTGGCTTCCAGAGCGTTGGCGTGCCCTCGTTGCATCCACCCTTGAGCGCACGTTCCGTGGTTACTTCGCCGGCCAGGTTGTTCTGGCATTGATCCTCACCGGTGGCCAACTGTTGGTGTTCAGCGTGTTGGAGATCCCCTACGGCGTGTTGTTTGCCGTGCTGATCGGCTTCACCACCTTGATTCCCTACGCGAGTGCGCTCACGATCGTGTTCGTTAGCGCGATTTTGGCGGTTCAGGATCTCGGCACCGCGATCGAACTATTAATCGCTGCAATCCTGGTGGGACAGGTGGTGGATCAGGTGATTCAGCCCCGCTTAATGGGCAGCATCGTTGGCCTGCAGCCGGCTTGGCTGTTGATCGCCCTACCCATTGGCTCCCGTTTGGGAAACATCTTCGGTGTGGGCGATCTGCTCGGATTGCTTTTAGCGGTGCCGGTGGCCAGCTGCATTAAAACGCTGGCCGACGCGGCCCGATCTGATCTCAGGCCGTTGGAATCACACCCTGTGCTTCAAGAGCCTTAAGCACAACCTGCACGGATTCAGTCAGCTCCTGGCTGCCGGTGTCGATCTTCAGCTCAGGGGATTCCGGGGCCTCATAGGGGCTGGAAATACCGGTGAACTCTTTGATGGCTCCGGAGCGGGCCTTGGCATACAGACCCTTGGGATCGCGGGACTCGCAAACGTCGAGGTCGGCGGCGCAGAAGATTTCGAGGAAGTCGCCTTGCTCCACCAGCTCACGGGCCTTGTCGCGGTCGGCGCGGAAGGGCGAGACGAAAGCAGTCAAAACGATCACCCCAGCGTCGAGGAACAACTTGGCCACTTCGCCGATGCGGCGGATGTTCTCTTCACGATCGGCATCGGAGAAGCCAAGGTCTTTGCAGAGGCCGTGGCGCACGTTGTCGCCATCGAGCACGTAGGTGGCCAAACCACGCTCAAACAGAGCGGCATTGACGGCGTTGGCCAGGGTGCTTTTGCCAGAGCCGGAGAGTCCGGTGAACCAGAGGATGGCGCTGCGGTGACCGCGCTTCTCGGCGCGTGCGGCCCGGTCCACCGAGGCCTCGTGCCAGACGATATTGGTGGCCTTGGGAGTCGCAGCGGTCATCACCACAGGGGGGATTGGGCCCGCCATTGTCCCTCAGCCGCCGGCACGTTTCGGCCGATACCCCTCTTTGGCCAGAAGCTCTAGGGCGAGATCCACCTGGTCGCCTTGCAGTTCGATCAAGCCATCCTTGGCGGTGCCACCGCTTCCAATCCTGGTTTTGAGCTTTTTCAGCAGCACCTTGAGGCCGGCTGCATCCAGCTCGAGACCGCGAATCACCGTCACTGTTTTGCCGCCTTTGCCACCCCGCGTGGGTTGCACGCGCACCATCTGCTGCGCTTTTGGGGTCGGCTCAGTCGCTGGCCCGCTCGGCCGCTGCAGACTGTCAGCGCTGCTGAATTCCTGCCAGCCGCCTTTGGGCATTCCCCCCGTTGCAAGTCAAACCATTCTCGATGACGAACGCCGCCGCTTCTCCCCGTTGGGCTGATTCCAGCCGTGGCTTGGGCCGCCTCATCGAAACGTTGATTGGCATCAGCGTGTTCCGGCGACCGCTTTTTTTTCAGGCGAGGCAGCTGATTATTCGGACGGCGGAACGCAATGGCATCCCCTGGCGTCAACGCCGGGAGGAGTTGCGGCTGGCGGCTGAACCCCTGCGGTCCAGCAGCACGAGCGCAGGAGTGCACCCCCCCGATTACTACATCGCTCGCTTTCACGCCTATGAGCAGGGCAACCTCTGCTGGCAGGCCGCGGCTGAGGCGGAGCAAGCCACCGATGCGATGGCCCTGCGGGTCTGGCCCGATCAGCAGCTCACGCCCGTTGAAGCCCAGCAGATGCTGCGCGATGCGATTCATGCCGCAGTGGAGCCCCTCCTCAATGGAGTGCAGCATCGAGTTCTCGACCTGGGCTGCTCGGTGGGCGTCAGCACCCAGGCGCTGGCCCGTTGGTTGAACAGCAGGGCCGCCCAACGCGGTGAGCTCAGCCCTGAGCTGATTGGTCTCGACCTGTCACCCGACATGCTCGCGGTCGCCCGGGTCCGCGATCGCGAGGCTTTGGTCTCCGAATGGCGCCATGCCGCTGCGGAAGCCACGGGGCTCGCAGCAGGATCCATCGACCTCATCAGCCTTCAATTTGTTTGCCATGAGTTACCGCAGCAAGCCACCCATGCTGTGTTGAAGGAGGCGGCTCGGTTGCTGCGCCCTGGTGGCGTTCTTGTGATGGTCGACCAGGACCCAGCCTCTTCTGTGCTGCAACGGCTCCCAGCCCCGGTGGCCACGTTGTTGAAGAGCACGGAGCCCTACATCGAGCAGTACTTCAGCCTTGATATGCCCTTGGCGTTGCAGCAGGAAGGATTTCGCGATTTGAGCATCAGCGCCTGCGACCCACGGCATCGTGTGATTGCCTGCTTACGCTGACCCCACGCTCCACCGTGGATCCGTGACCAGCACCCTGCCCAACGCCAGTACTCCGGATCCAGCCAGCCTGCAGCCGGCGGTTCGTCCCGGTGCCCATGGACGCTTTGGACGGTTCGGCGGCCAGTACGTGCCTGAAACCTTGATGCCGGCCCTGGCCGAACTCGAGTTGGCTGCCGCCCAAGCGTGGAAAGATCCTGCCTTCACGGCCGAACTCAATCGGTTGCTGAAGAATTACGTCGGCCGAGCGACGCCCTTGTACGAAGCGGAGCGGCTCACAGCCCACTACCGCCGTTCTGATGGTGGCCCTCGCATCTGGCTCAAGCGTGAAGACTTGAACCACACCGGCGCCCACAAGATCAACAACGCCCTGGGCCAGGCGCTGCTGGCCCTCCGAATGGGCAAGAAGCGAATCATCGCCGAAACCGGGGCTGGTCAGCATGGCGTCGCCACAGCAACCGTGTGTGCCCGCTTCGGGTTGGACTGCGTGATTTATATGGGGGCGGAGGACATGCGCCGTCAGGCACTGAATGTGTTCCGGATGCGA
>NZED01000016.1 GCA_002690325.1 Synechococcus sp. ARS1019 | reverse complement strand
TTAATAAAAAATCTAATAATTTAATTGTTTTTCCAGGTACCCATGACGTAAGTGATTTATATTATTTTTTTATTAATGAGAAAAAATTTAATAAAAAAAAAATATTTTTTAAATTACATCCAAAAAATAAGTTTAAATTTAAAAATACCAACAACATTCAAAAAATATCTAATCATAGAAATATAGAATTTTCTAAAATTATTATTTCACAAACATCATCTCTGATTTATGATTTTTTAAAGATGAAAAAAGAATTTTTCGTGATAGAGTTAGGCTTCCACAGACTTCTGAAGGAACTTCAGGATTTGGTATAGGGTTATCAGTATGTAGGAGAATAGTACAAGTCCATGGAGGAAGAATATGGGTCGTATCTGAAGTAGGGGAAGGTTCCTGCTTCCATTTCACAGTTCCTGTGTGGCAAGGACAAAACAAAGAGCAACAATACTTGACGAAAGGCTAGCCTTACTCTTAGTTTTTAATAAGCTGTTATGCTAATTTCCTGGCCCCATCGTCTAGAGGCCTAGGACGCCTCCCTTTCACGGAGGCGACAGGGGTTCGAATCCCCTTGGGGGTACTGATAAATCAAATCACCAAGCTCGTAATTATTTCAGGCTTAGTGAATTGCTCGAGTGACATATGTCACTCGATTCAAGTCAACATTAATTTTTAGTTAGCTAGTTTTGAACGTCGAATCGCTTCTTGCTCGACAGATCGCAAGTTGCTCGTTAAATCATCTCTAAGGCGTTCTTCGATCAGAGCTATCGGCATACCGATGCAACCCTGCACAGTCAACTCGTAAACCAACGAACAACCATTGGAACGAGGCGTCATTGTCCAGGTGCCTTCAAAGCGTCTGAAATCCCCCTTCAACATGTGAAAGCGCAACTGACCTTCTTGGCGAAACTCAGTGAGCTCAAGCAACACTTGGGCTGAAAAACGCAGGCCGAGAAGCTGCTGACAGCCAACCTGCCGAAGTTGCACCGTATTTTCAAAGCGCTTCACCAGTTCACTTGAACTGAGATTGGGAATAAACGAGCTCAGATTCTCGTAATCGGTCAGAACATCCCAGAACACTTGATCTGGAATCGAAGAACGCAATTGAACAGCGAGGCGACGAACGCCCATGGGCATGCGTTCCATGGTCTGCTCGATCGCCGTCGATTCGGCAGCATCAGCAGCAGACTTGGTCCCCCAATCGTCAGGACGCAAACTCAAAAGTGACTTCGGGGTGAGCAAGACGGAAGCAGACGTTGGGTTACTTCGACCGGAGACAAAGCTGCCGAGATCTTAAGGAAGACGAGCAAGAGCTTAATAATTCCCTCAAGCCCTGCTGCCAACTGCGCACAAAGCTCAACCCAGCGCAGAACCACGCTTATAGTCGCGCCACTGAGAAGCTGGTTTCTTCAATGCGGGTGTCCATTGCAGCGGCAGGTCAATCCGAATCGACGATGTTCACCGTGATTGCCAGCGGCCGTCAAGCTGGCTCCCGGGCTTCTGTGATTCAGACCTATCGAGTCTGCCTTCAACAGCTTTCAGCGTTGTTTAAGCGACTTGGAGCCAGCGGAGCCAACATCCTCGCTGTCACTCCTGCAGGGTCAGGCGACCCAACTCCTCCAGCAGCTGCCCCCAGCGCTCCAGTTGCATCCGCTGCTGCTGCTGATGTGCCTCCTGCGAAGCCAGCAGCGAGCACTCCGAAGAAGAAGCCCCACGGCAAAGTTCCTGTTAATACCTACAAACCCAAAAACCCCTTCGTTGGCAAGGTCACTGAAAACTATTCCTTGCTGAAGGACGGAGCCATCGGCAGGGTTCAGCACATCACNTTTGACCTCTCTGCAGGAAATCCTCAACTGGAATACGTCGAGGGTCAAAGCATCGGCATCATCCCCGATGGGGTCGACGCGAAAGGCAAGCCTCACAAGTTGCGTCTTTATTCGATCGCCAGTACTCGTCATGGCGACAACTACCAAGACGACACCGTCTCTCTTTGCGTGCGTCAGCTCGAATACAAGAACGAAGCTGGTGAGCAGATTTATGGCGTTTGCTCCACATTCCTCTGTGATTTAGAGCCCGGCAGCGACGTCAAAATCACCGGCCCCGTCGGGAAAGAGATGCTTCTTCCTGAAGATGAGGACGCCAACATCATCATGTTGGCCACCGGTACAGGAATCGCACCAATGCGCACCTACATCCGCAGGATGTTTGAGCCCCGTGAGCGTGAGGCGAATGGATATANATTCCGTGGCAAGGCCTGGTTGTTCATGGGAGCACCCAAAACAGCGAACCTGCTCTACGACGAAGACTTCCTNCACTACGAGAAGACCTTCCCAGACAACTTCCGCTACACCAAGGCAATCAGCCGCGAGCAGCAAAACACAAAAGGCGGTCGGATGTACATCCAAGACCGTGTCCTGGAGCATGCTGACGAAATCTTNGGGATGATCGAAAATCCCAAGACTCACGTCTATATGTGCGGTCTCCGCGGCATGGAGCCTGGCATTGACGAAGCGATGACCGCTGCAGCTGCAGCGAAAGGGCTGGATTGGTCCAAGCTTCGTCCTCAGCTCAAAAAAGCTGATCGCTGGCACGTTGAAACCTATTGAGTTTCGATTTCCCCAGGGTTTTCAAACCGAAAACAGTGTCTGGACTCACCGCATTGGTGGGTCCTTTTTTATTCGGTTGACAACAAAGCACGTCAGAAACCGAGATTCCATCTGTTACCAGACTGTCGACGCTCGTTTCCGGGTCTAAACCTGCGTCAGAAGCCTGGGCACCATGAGCGCCACGATCACCAATCCCCTCCGGATTGGACTTCGACAGGAACGCGTCATTGCGCCGCAATGCCTGGTGATCTTCGGTGCCAGTGGCGACCTCACCCATCGAAAACTGGTCCCCGCGTTATTTGAACTGTTCAAACAGCGCAGACTCCCCAGCGAATTCGCCATTCTTGGATGCGCCCGTCGCCCCTGGAGTGATGAGGAGTTCCGGGGAAAAATGGCAGAGGCACTTCAATCCAAGATCAAAGCCAGCCCTGAAGCCTGGGAGCAATTTGTCGGCAAGTTGTTCTATGAACCGGTTGATCTGCAGAAACCCAGTGATGTCGTCCAACTCGGGCATCGTCTTGAGGAAATTGATCAGCTCTGCGCAACCCGAGGCAGTCGCACGTTTTATCTCTCCGTATCCCCCAAGTTTTATGGAAGCGGCTGCAGATCCCTAGCTGATGCGGGACTGCTCAAAGATCCGAAGCGCAGCCGTGTCGTGATCGAAAAACCCTTCGGCAGGGACTACAGCAGTGCACAATCCCTGAACAAAATTGTTCAAGGATGTGGCCAGGAAAATCAAATTTTCCGAATCGACCACTACTTAGGCAAAGAAACAGTCCAGAACATCCTGGTGCTTCGTTTCGCCAACACAATCTTTGAACCGATCTGGAATCGGAATTACATCTCCAGCGTTCAAATCACAGCGGCTGAAACCGTGGGTGTGGAAGAACGCGCTGGCTACTACGAATCCTCCGGTGCGCTGCGTGACATGGTTCAAAACCATCTCACCCAGATGCTGGCTATCACGGCGATGGAACCACCAGGTCGCTTCGATCCAGAAGCGATTCGCAATGAGAAGGCAAAGGTGTTGCAGGCTGCTCGCCTCGCCGATGAACTAGAGCCCTGGAACTGTTGCGTGCGCGGACAGTACGGCGCCGGAGGCAGCAGTGAGATGCCTCTCAGTGGGTATCGCGATGAGCCCGGCGTCGACCCCAACAGCACCACAGAAACCTATGTAGCGATGAAATTGTTCATCGACAACTGGCGCTGGCAGGGGGTGCCGTTTTACGTGCGCACTGGCAAACGGCTCGCCAAACGGCTCAGCGAAGTGGTGTTGACCTTTCGAGAAGCTCCCGTGCATCTGTTTGATGCCGCCACGGGTGGACCAACCGCCAACCAACTCATCCTTCGCATCCAACCGGATGAGGGCGCCGAGTTCAAATTCGAGGTGAAGTCACCCGGTTCAGGAATGCGCAGCCGGCCTGTGGAAATGGAGTTCTCCTACGACGAGTCCTTTGGGGAACCCTCNGACGAGGGCTATGTGCGCCTTCTGGCGGACGCCATGCTCGGCGATCCAACCCTGTTCACCCGCAGCGATGAAGTGGAAGCGGCTTGGAGGCTTTACACACCGCTGCTGGAGCTCATCGAGGACAGCCCGTGGCAATTGCCTATCCATTCCTATGAATCACGGACATGGGGACCGGCGGAAGCAGACGCTCTACTGGCTCGAGATGGCCTGCTCTGGCGCCGACCTTGAGTCTGATCACATCAACGCACCGATCGCTTTCCTTTCCCGGCAGCAGCCATGTCTCCCCAGCTCACGCTTCAAACCCCTCTCGCACTAGCCCCTTCGGAGGTTCCCAGCTATCTCGAACAACTGTGGTCGCCTGATCAGCAAGGGGGATCCGGCACGGGAGCCAACACCTTTTGTCTGCTGATCTGGCAACCCGCGTGGGTCGAACAACAGCTGATCCGAANCGGATGCCTACCTGGCCCGATTACTGGGCAGCAATCAAGCGAGGTCATTGCTGCTGCCCGACAGGCCATCACAGACCAAGATCTGCCCACAACAACAGCACCCCTGGACAGATCGGTTATTCAAGCCCTTTCGGGAATCAACAGCCCGAGTGATCCAGACCATGAGGATCTCAGAGGCCAATACATCGATCCAGCCCTGAGCGCCCTGCAACCCCGACGGCTGATCACGCTCGCTCCAACGATTGATCCCGAACACAAGCTCGAGACCCTGGTTGCGGCCTACTGCCCGCTGCCAGAGGAAGGAGGCGGGACCGCTGCTTGTGGCGATGTGATCGTCCTGCGTGGAGGAGAAGCAGCCCTGCAGAACGGGATGGCGATCGTTGAGCCGCTGTTGTCTCCTTCGCTGCCAGCCTGGGTTTGGTGGAACGGTGTGCTCGATGAAGCACCGGACCTGATGAATCAGCTCGCCAGCCAGCCGCGCCGACTGATCATCGACACCGCTGTCGGTCAACCCAAACAGTGTTTGGACGTTCTTGCACAACGGATCAGTTCAGGGCAAGCCGTCAACGATCTGAACTGGCTGCGCCTGCGCAGCTGGCGCGNAACCCTCGCCATGGTGTTCGATCCCCCGCATCGGCGTGAGGCCCTCGCCCACATTGTGCGGATTGATGTCGACGTTGAAGGCAGCCATCCTGCCCAGGGCCTGTTGATGACGGCATGGATCGCTGACCGCCTGGGCTGGACACTGAAATCCAGCGAAGAACAGGACGGCAATGTTCAAGCCTGTTTCCTGCGTCCCGATGGTGAGCGGGTCGAGATGAATCTGATGTCCATTCCTGTGGACGCACCCAGTGTTCATTCCGGTCAACTGGTCGGTTTACGCCTCATCAGCAAGCCGGACACCGGGCGAGGCGTTTGTGTCATTCTCTGCACCGAATCCGGTGGCTGCATGCGCCTGGAAGGCGGTGGGATGGCCGACCTGGAGCTTCATGAGGAAGTGGTCTCCATTCAGCATGCGAGCCCTGAAATGGACATCGCCCGTCTTCTTGGAGGAGGCCATGACACCACCAACCCACTCCTGGCCAATGCAGCCGCGCTAGCTGCCAGGCTGCTGNGCTGAATCGNGTTCTGCCATGGCCGTTGTGATCGCCGCGCCGGCCAGTGGCAGTGGAAAAACGCTGGTCAGCCTTTCGCTGTTTGCCTGGGCACGACAGCACGGGCACAGGATTCAAGGATTCAAGGTCGGTCCGGACTATTTAGACCCGCAGTTAATCACTGCCATCTCTGGTCAACCGTGCCGCAACCTTGACATCAGCCTCTGCGGAGAAACCTGGGTGCAGCGTGCCTTTCACGGGTACGGAGGAGGCAACGACCTCGCCCTCGTTGAAGGCGTAATGGGGCTCTTCGACGGCATCGGTAACAGCGAAGAGGGCAGTACAGCAGCGGTCGCGCGTCAACTGGAGCTTCCGGTTGTGCTCGTGGTCGATGCCGGCGGACAGGCCGCGTCGTTGGCCGCCCTCGTCCGTGGCTTTCGCGATCACGATCCAGCATTGAACCTTGCGGGAGTCATCCTCAACCGGGTGAGCACCGAACGGCACCGAGAGTTGCTGGAAGATGTCCTGGAACGCATCCAGGTTCCGGTTCTCGGCTGTCTACCGCGCTGCGACGATCTAGCGCTACCCAGCCGACATCTGGGTCTGGCACCTGCCCATGANCTGCCACAGACCACGCAGCGAAGCCAACGCTGGGCTGATCTTGCNGAGCAACATTTGAATCTGGCTGCGTTGATCCCGCTTCTCAGAGCGCCAGAACCGGGTGACGAGCCGTTGAACAAGGTGAGAGCGCACACAGGTCGCCCCCTGCCAGTTGCGGTGGCAAGCGATGCCGCATTCCACTTCCGCTATGCCGAAACGGGAGAGGTGCTCGAGCGCATGGGCATGCCGGTCTTGCCGTGGAGTCCCCTTGCAGACGAGGCCATTCCAGAGGAGGCCTGTGGCTTGATACTCCCCGGCGGATTTCCTGAGCAACACGCCGAGCAACTCTCAGGTTGTCGCACCAGCCTGGACTCCCTGCAAAGCTTCGCCAAAAGCCGACCGCTCTATGCGGAATGCGGCGGCATGCTGCTACTCGGTCGGCAGCTCAGCGATCTCGACGGACGGCCGCATGCCATGGCANGCATCCTCGATTTTTCGGCTCAACGGGGACGACTTCAAGTGGGGTACCGCAGCCTGCACCCACTGCGTGATGGGCTGCTGACCAGACGCGGAGACCAGTTACGGGGCCATGAGTTCCATCGCTGGGAGCTCAATCACAGCCCTGATCAAACCCATGACACCTCCCTATGGGACATTGAGGGCTGGCGATCGCATAGACGAGCGGAAGGATGGACTCATCCAAAGCTTCACGCCAGCTGGGTTCACCTGCACTGGGCCAGCTGTTCGACGATTTGCTCCCGATGGCACGACGCTCTCGCAATCGGGAAGCCAGTTTCAGCAAACGGTTCGTAACCCGTCAGCAGCCCCAGAGGATGCCACCGTTCATGGAGCGGTGGAGAATCATCGTTGAGGGACGTGTGCAGGGCGTCGGATTCCGGGCGAGCTGTCACCGAAGAGCACTGGAGCTGGGGCTGCACGGCTGGGTTCGTCACCGCCCAGATGGAAGTCTTGAAATCCAAGCTGAAGGACCTCCTCAAGACATTGCAGAACTGCGGGCCTGGTGCGAACAGGGACCACCCCGAAGTCAGGTGCTACGCGTCAAACCCTCACAACTTCCGGTCACCGGCGATGACTGGTTCGAAGTGCGTGGTTGATCCATCTCTGAAGAGAACCTGAGCAAGCTATTGGGGTCGGTCTCACAGTGGCTACTGCTGAGACAAGCCGCTCTCCAATGAGACCGTGCTCCGTCTCCCAATCCTGCTCACCCTGACGGCGACGCCCCTGTTGGCGATGAATGTCATGGGCACAAACCGTCCCCCAGTGGAAACGCTCTACCCATCAGCGGGAGCGGCCATTGCCGCCTGTCAGCAGTGGCAACAACAGGAAGGATTATTCAGCACAGGATCGGCAACACAGCGTCAGCACACCAAGATTCGAAGTTGCGAAATCGATCTCGACCAACCGGTGGTTTTAGGTCAGCGCTACAGCGTGGTGGTCGGTGCCCACTACAGCCGCCCTCTTGATGCGCTTCATCGCAAACTCAGACATCGATTTCCTTTTCAATCCCAAAGGGACGACACTCAGTTCTAGAACCAGGACAACAGGTGAGCCATCCCTATAGCCCCCGCAATCGCACCTTTTGGCGCGCCTGCCTGGGCGTCATAAGCCTGGGTGTGTCGATTGGTCTTGCCGCCCTGATCCTGAAGATGTAATCGTCTCAGGGCTCCAGGCCAAACTCAGACCTCCAACGCGATGTCAGGGCTGAGGATGCATGTCCACCAATCATCCAGACCCCTGTGCGGGCTCT
Organism: Synechococcus sp. ARS1019; assembly: GCA_002690325.1. Lineage (GTDB taxonomy): Bacteria > Cyanobacteriota > Cyanobacteriia > PCC-6307 > Cyanobiaceae > Parasynechococcus. The sequence continues at coordinate 48,794 of NZED01000016.1, read as the reverse complement.
AGACACCGCTACATAACAGAGTTGCTGGCGAATTTGAGGGTCAGCTCGGAACACATCAGGTGCAACAAAAACCTCGCCAAAACTGCTGCCCTGACTGCGATGCACGGTTAGAACAGCCGCTGGTCCCAACGCTGCAAAGGCATCGCGAATCAAAAAAAAGCGTCGCCAGATCGCGCGCCCATTGCTCTTCCCCGCCTCTCGAGCCTGCAAACGCAAGCGCTGCATCACTGCATCCAGCTGTTGACGTGCAGCACTGCCAACGGGGGGTTGAAGCCGCAAGGTCAGATTGAGATCCCCCGAACTCACCTCGGCAGAGAGGGTCTCGATCACAGGAACCGGTCCATCAGCTGAACTCATCCCAAAATCCGCCAGGTCGCAGGATTCAGGGGTCACATCGCGGACCACAACCTCTCGATTCGAACCAAGCACCATGTCTGGCTCCTCTCCAGCCTCCTCACCATCTCGGGAGGCCGGCGCCATCACAGCCGCACGNGTGATCAACACTTCCCCAGGCAACACCGGCATCTGATCAGCCATCTCACCATGGATGGCCCGCCTCGCATGGGGCACCAANCGTTCCAACGTTCTGTTGGTGTAACAGAGAATTCGTGCGGCATCCGGATTGTCTTGCAGGGATGCATCCCGCAGAGCAACCCTTGCCTGATTTAGCCACTCCTTCTGCGACAACGCTTGCACCTGGCCACGTTCATCACGAATTGGAGACAGCAGTGGAGGCTGCTGACACTGGAGCCGTCCATCACGCAAACAACTGGCGAGTTGAAGCACCGGTCCCTGGTGTCGCACCACCTGGCTGAGGGAGGCCTGGCATGACCGTTGCATGGCAAAGACAGGACTGCTCTGCTCACCAACCGGAGGAAGTTGAGCAGGGTCACCCACAAACACCAAACGGGTCTTGAAGGGATGGGCGCACTGCAGAGCAATCCCGAGCAACGTGCTGTCCACCATTGAGGCTTCATCAATCAGCACCAAGCCNAGATGCTCCAGGGCCAGGGCGGTTTGTTCNGTGGGCTCACAGAGTTCAGAATCGCCCGAACGTTTGAGCTTCAGCCTCAGCAAGCGATGAATCGTTGAGGGATACCAGGTGGGGTTCAAACCCTCCAGATCCAATGCTTGACGCAACACGCCAACCGCCTTGTGGGTTGGGGCCACAACGGTCCAACACAATCCGCTGGCTTCGACCTGACGCAAAAAACGCATCGACAGAAACGTCTTTCCGCTTCCCGCGAATCCACTGAGCACAAATGGCGTTCCATCGGCGGACCCCTCGAGCCACGCAGCAAAGGCCTCGGCAGCAGCGGCCTGATCAGCGGTGAGCTCCGCAGTGGGACTCACCCGGGACCAACTCCAAACAAGCCCAGCAGGTGAAGAGGCGAGCCGAGGTATACAAGGCCAGGCAGGGCTAACGCTGGACCAATCAGGCTGCCGACCAACACCTCAAGGCGACTGTGGCCGAGGCTTTCTTTCAAGGGTTTGGCAGGGAGCTCAGGCCAGAGTTGATCAGGCAGAGCATTGACGCGCTGGGCGGTAAAACCTGCGGCCCGACGAATGCCACTGGCGTCGTACATGACCACAAACGAGACCATCGCCGCCAAAGCAAACAAGGGATGATCAAAGCCCAGGGTCCAGCCGATACAGGCTGATGTGCCAGTGACCAAAGCTGAATGGCTGGATGGCATGCCGCCGGTTTCGATCAGAACAGCAGGTCGAAATCGGCGGTGCACCACCAGCTCAATCGCCAGCTTGGAAAGCTGTGCAGCACCGCAGGCAATCAAGCCCCAAGCCAGGGAACTGTTGTCCAAGAACTCACGCAGCACGTCATGGGTGACGTTGGGGTCAATCATCGNTCGCGACTGGTGATGAAGTCCGCCAAGGCCAGCAAAGGCATGGCGCGATCCGCCCAAGGTGCCAAAGCATCCTTGGCCTCCTTCACCAAAGCGTCGGCCCGTTGCCGTGATTCATCTAAACCCAACAACTTGGGATAGGTGGTCTTGTCTGCGATCAGATCCTTTCCNGCGGTTTTACCGAGCACCTCACTGCTGGCGGTGATGTCGAGGATGTCGTCGATGATCTGGAAGGCAAGACCAATCCCTCGGGCGTAGACGCGCAAGGCCTTGATCAAGGCCTCATCAGCTCCAGCGATCATCGCTCCGGTAATCACACAGGCACTGAGCAGCGCCCCGGTTTTGTGGAGATGGATGTACTCCAAGGTCTCCAGAGTCACCTCCTTGCCTTCGCTCTCCAGATCCACCACCTGGCCGCCAACCAAACCAGGTGCTCCAGCAACAAGCGACAGTTCACCGACAACCTGAAGCAGCCGTTCCGGTGGAACCCCAGGACTGCGAAGGGCCACCATCTCAAACGCGCGCGTCAGTAGAGCATCACCGGCCAGGATGGCGACGGCGTCTCCGTACACCTTGTGGTTAGTGGGACGACCCCGTCGAAGGTCGTCGTCATCCATGGCGGGGAGATCGTCGTGGATTAACGACATTGTGTGGATCATCTCCAACGCAACCGCCGTCGGCATCGCCTGACTCACGGTGCCGCCTGCAAGCTCACACGCCGCCAAGCAAAGAATTGGCCTCAAACGCTTACCGCCCGCCAGCAGTGAGTACCGCATCGCTTCTCGGAGCGATTCAGGTCGCTCNGGCCCCAAGGATCCATCCAGAGCGGCCTCAACGGTCTCCTTAGACGTCTTGAGATAAGTCTTGAAATCAAAAACGTCCGGCTGCGACGGGACGTGGTTCGAAGAAGTCGCCGCGGCGGTCATGAATGAACCGGTACTGGCCGGATTCTCTCAGGCCAGCCCCTACGCAACTCAAGGTGAGTGAAACAACGACATCGGCACCCAATCCATTGGATGGGGCACGCGCATTTCATGGCCCCGTCCTGAGGCGGTGGTGATGGCGATGTCGTAGGAGACGGAGTAGCGCGGAGATCCGCCTTCATAGGGCGTGACCCGGTGCCTTAGATCCGACGGAAAAAGCAACAGTCGATGCTGTTTGGGAGCGAACACTCCTCCGGAGACGGCCGCATCGCTGAAGGGAATGGCCATCACATGGCTGAAGTAATCATCTGGGGCACGAAACTCCAACTCCCCAGAAGAATTTTCGGCTTCCGTTTTCACATAGAACACCGCACNNAACTGAGCATTGCGATGGGTGTGCAACTCAACCTCGCCACCGTTTTGAGCGCAGACGACGGGCCAAGCCTTCTGNATATGACTCTCGAGGCCATGCTCCGGTCCCAGCAGTAATTCGAGGTACTGAGACACGTGCAGGGAAAGCTGCTGATTGAGCCATTGAAACGATGGCGATCGATGCAGCTGATCCAATCCCGCCGNGCCCAACAGATCACCGGTGAGGTTGTTGCGGTCATTGAACTGCTGTTGACCAAACACCTCTTGGTCAAAACAGGCGAGTTCGGCCTCCATACCGGCCGCAATCTCCGAATCCGGCTGAAGATCCGCATGCAGCACCGGTGTCGGAAACAGCCACTCCACAACCATCGGCAATTCAGACGATCAGATCGTCAAGACCATGCTCGAGATCATGACGACGACACCAGGCGACGACCGTATTCACCAACAACATCGTCACGGTCATCGGACCCACACCACCCGGAACAGGTGATAGAGCTGCCGCAATGGACTCCACGTCAGCGGAGCGCACATCGCCGCAGAGTCCACCCTCTGGCTTGCGATGAATCCCGACATCGACCACCGCAGCCCCAGGCTGCACATGCTCCGAGCCAATCATTTCGGGACGACCAGCCGCAACCACAAGAATGTCTGCATTGCGGGTGTGGGCGAGCAGATCAGCCGTTCTCGAATGCGCCACGGTCACCGTGGCATTGGCCGCTTGAAGCATCAATGCCATGGGCTGCCCGACGAGGATGCTGCGGCCAATCACCACAGCACGCTTGCCGGCCGGGTCAATCCCGTTGCTTTTGAGTAAGGCCATGACGCCGGCCGGCGTGCAGCTGCGAGGGCCGGGCTCTCCTTTGAGCAACCGACCAAGGTTCAAGGTGTGAAGACCATCTGCATCTTTTTCCGGATCGATGGCTTGCAACAAGGGCGTTTCATCCAAACCATCCGGTAAGGGAAGCTGCAGCAAAATCCCGTCGACCCTTGGATCAGCGTTGAGCTCCTGGATGGTCTTCAGCACCTCCGCAGGAGGGGTCTTGGCTGGGAGATGGGCTCCATAACTGGCAACCCCAATCCGCGCGCAAGCTTTCTCTTTATTGGCGACGTAAACCGCGCTCGCGGGGTCATCACCAACACGAAGCACAGCCAGACCAGGCGGCCGGCCGACAGATGACGCCGCGGCCAAGACGACGGCGCCGAGTCGACCCTCCACTTCCTTTGCCAGTGCCTTGCCATCGAGACGCAGGGCCATGCCTTGGAATCACCGCTTCAACCAGCATGCCTGGGCGGAGCAGCTAGTTTGCTGGAATCANTCCTGAAGCCGTGGTTTGCCTCCAGCGAGCGCGCAGCCTGTGGCGGCGCTGGCTTCGTCATCAAGCTCCCGCAGGGAAACTGCTGAGCTGGAAGGGGCTTCACCGGTTGGGCCTGTTGCTGCTTTGCGTTGCCGTCAGCGCAACGGCGAGCCTGCCCTGGCTACTCAAACCTGATCTCCAACCCGGTGCCCTGGCGCCCTTTGATGCCGTTGCTCCGAAGGATGCTCTGGTCCGAGACACCACGGCGTTAGAGCAACGCCGCTCCAATCTCGTCGCCCGCTCGGTTGTCCAAGTCATCGATCCAGAGCAGACACGCATGCTGCTCAAACGGCTCGATAGCCAACTGGCGGAACTGCACCAGCTGAATGAGACCGGATCTGCAGCCCGAATTGGTCCGGTCAACCTGACCAAAGCAGAACAGCGCTGGCTGGAACAACTCGAGCCAGATGAATTGAATCTCTGGGAAGAGGCCATCCGCAAAACCGCCGACCGCATGCTCCGCCAAGGGCTGGTCAGCACGGTGGCCGGATCTCAGTTGAGGGAAGCAGCATCACTACAACTGGATGCCATCCCCCTCGAGGATCCAGAAGCCCGAAGCCTTGGCAGCAAACTTTTAGCGAGCAGCCTGGAAGGCCGCAGCAATCTGCGGACGGACCCCGCCCTCAGCCGTCAACTCATCGAAGAGCAACTGACCAAGCAAGGCATTCCAACCATTGAAGTCAGCCGAGGGGATCTGATTACACGCAAAGGTGAGCCAATCAGTCCCCAGGCTTACGACGTACTGGATCATTTCGGAAAAGTGCGTCGCGAACCTCAGCCAACGGTGTGGCTCGGACGCTTTTTGGAAAGCCTGATTGGTTGTGCTGTGTTGCTGCTGGTGATGCGGCGTGATCGGCCTGGCCTGGAAGTTCGTCACGCGGTCCTTGCCTTAGGCCTCCTCTTTCTCGTGCAGGGGCTCAAAATTTGGTTCGGAGCCACGGTGAGTCCCCTCGCTGTTCTGGTGCCACCCACCCTGGTGCTAACAGAAGGGTTGGGCACCGGCTGTGGGCTGATCTGGCTAGCTGTCGCCAGCATGATTTGGCCAGTGCCGGTAAATGGACTGAGTGAGGGGCGCCTGGTGGTAGCAACAGTCGTTGCTGCCACCGGAGCCCTGTTGGCGGGGCGGCAACGCAGTCGAGGACAGCTCCTGCAAATGGCTCTGCTCCTACCGATGGGAGCCTTGATTCTTCAATGGCTGCTACTCGTTTTCCAGCCGGTCACCTCCTGGCGGGTTTGGGGTTGGAACAACCCNAGCCTNGATGAGCTCGTCGCTGAATCACTGCTGCTCGGCCTGTTGTTAATGCTGGGGCTTTTGGTGATTCCAGTGCTGGAAGGATTCTTTGGGCTTCTCACCAGAGCACGGCTGCTGGAATTGGCAGATCAGGAGCGNCCGCTGCTGAGGCGCTTGTCATGCGAAGCACCTGGCACGTTCGAACACACTCTGATGATCTGCAGCTTGGCCGAGGAAGGGGCTCGGGCCATTGGAGCAAATGTCGATTTGATTCGCACTGGGTCGCTTTATCACGACGTTGGCAAGCTGCATGCCCCGAACTGGTTCATCGAAAACCAAAAGGATGGACCGAACCCTCACGACGCCCTGGATGATCCAGAAGCAAGCGCTGCTGTGCTGCAAGCCCATGTCGATGAAGGCTTGAAGTTGGCCCGACGCCACCGCTTACCCCNCCCAATCGCGGACTTCATTCCCGAGCACCAAGGCACATTGAAAATGGGCTTTTTCCTGCACAAAGCCCGTCAAGCAGATCCCAACGTCGACGAACAACGTTTTCGATACAAAGGGCCTGCTCCTCGATCGCGAGAAACAGCGATTTTGATGCTGGCCGACGGCTGCGAAGCCGCGCTTCGCTCGTTGCCCCCCGAGACATCCGATGCCGAAGCCAAGGACACGGTGCGTCGCATCGTGATGTCACGCCAACACGATGGTCAACTCCGCCGCAGTGGTCTGAGTCGGTCTGAAACCGAACTAGTGATCCGCGCTTTTGTGCAGGTGTGGCGACGCATGCGACATCGGCGCATCCCCTACCCGATTCCAGCCCGTCGCCTCTGATCAGCACTACATCGTTGCTACCAGGGTGTCGCGAGGGAACTGCGCAGACGCAGGGAGTCTCCCGTGAACGGATGGCATGCAGAAAGGCCGATCGCGTGGAGATGCAGGCGCCCTTGGTGGTCAGAGCCATAGATCGGGTCACCAAGGATGGGGTGTCCGATCCCCGCCAGATGGGCACGAAGCTGATGTGAGCGCCCGGTCCGAGGTGAAAGCCAGAGTTGCGTCCATCCCGTGCCAGATCGTCCAGAGCGCCAAAGGGTGAGTGCTGATCGACCCTCAGGATGGGCGGCATAACGCGGAGGGTGGCGCGACACGCGAGCTAGGGGGAACTGAATGCTGCCGGATCCCTTCAGGCAGCCGTGCACCCGAGCCAAATACAACTTGCGCATTTGCCGTTGGGCAAACAGGGCACTCCAACGACGAAGACTCTCCTTTCCACGAGCAACCATCAGCAAACCCGAGGTATCCCGATCCAGCCGATGAATCAGATGCAGATCGCTGTCGTGCAATCGCAAGCGTGTGATCAGAGAATCCTGCTGATGCTCTCCAAGCCCTGGCTGAACCAGCAACCCGGCCGGCTTATCAATCACNAGGAGCCAAGGATCCCGAAAACACTCCACAAACGAGTGATCAACGGTTGATCCGATCACCGCAATGCCGCCAAAACAACGCTTCGACCTGAACAGGAGGAAGCATCTGAACCAACCGAGCCTCCGCTTCAACTTGGTGCTGACTGGAGTGATAAAGCTGCAATTCCTGGAACATCTCTGGGTCCTTCCGGCGCGCCNGATCAAGGGATTGACTNAACAAACCAGGNGGCATCAACGGACCACCCTTACAAAACTGCATCACGTGCGCTGACTCATGCGCCAGCACGACCCAGACCACTTCAGGGTCATTGGGCAAGTTGTTACCGCACAGCAGCAAACTGCGACGAGATTGATGAAACGCACCGAGGAGTCCCTGTGGACAATCCTTGGCCACGAGAGCCTTCACATCGATCTGTCTCAATAGACCCAAATAGCGACCGATTTGATCCCAGCTCGACGCTTGAAGCGGAGTGNCTGTCACCACACTGACCAACGTGGTTGCCGCAAGAATCGGGCCACAAAGACGCAGCTTGAACACCGGAGCTGACCAATGCTGGTCTCATTGGTCTCACAAGNTGANGGTGGGTTGTTCAAATCACCGAACTTTTCCAGATTCCNGAACAAGCTCGCGCTGACACCNGTCAGGACACCAGGCAACTCAANGGGTAATCAATGGTTCTCCAATCCCCATTCNGGGTATTGACCTCGATCGCGATCCCCCGCTGCTGCAAACCAGGACCGGCACCCTGACCCTTGCACCAGAGTCGAGCATCAGCCAAAGCGAGATCAATGTTGTCGTACAACGCGTCGAGGACGGGATGGGGCTCACCATCGAGCCCAACAAGGCGATAACGCGGTGGAAAGGCCCTCATCAAAGGACGATCCCAAATCTGTCCNTCATTTTGGCATGGCCGATGCTTTGGTCAACATGGAAGACCCACTGAGCCGATCGACAACAGCGGAGGCACGATGCAGAACGCCCTGTTCAGCGCATATCAAACCTTGATGGCCAAAGCTCCTGGAGCTGCCTTTCGAAAAGCGCGGGCGCTTTATCTCAACAAATACTCCTTTCCAGAGAAGGAGTCCTCCAGTGCCTTTCGACTATTTATCTGCCGCGAAACACTGGAGGAAGGATTACGACCTGCCGATGACGGGAACCCCGATCATCAGATCGTCAGCCTGACGACCACCGCCCAGGAGCTTGCCGTTGTGCACTGGCAGAACCCCGCGGCTCCNGANNCNGAGGCATTGACGACTTACCTGCGCGAACAGTGGTTCTGGGAGGTGGATCCCTCCGACATAACCCCCTGGAGCGAGCCCTGGTTTCGCGAGGGAGGGCACCAGAGCCGCCTGAAAGCACCCTCAGGGCTGCAGATCAAACAGGAGAGTCTGTTGACGTTGCGCGAATAAAAACCGATAGAAATCTGGACCCTGATTCCGCTTNATCCCTCCATCGCTATCGCAGGGATGACCGTTCTCTTCCGCGTGTCATGTTCTCCAGCTATGCCGAGCGCTACGTCCTGAAAAGCAGCAAGGCCGGACGTTTTTTAAGCGTTAATGCGCTCACCAACGAAATTGAACCCAGCGATTCTTCAGACAAGGCGTGGGTGTTTCACACCCACGACGGAGCCGTCACCCACGCCCTTTGGATTGGCGAGGTGCATGGAGAAACTCCAGATGTTGTTCGACTGTCCTGAACCGTCTTCAGCCATGGATGAAGTGACGCAATCGTCGAGCGTCCTCCCCTTGCTGAGCCTGTAGGTCAGCNGNACTGCGGTCTTGATCAGCACGTTGCTGAGCCGCAATGATGTCGTCGTCATCAACCGATAACCCGCGCTCCTCAGCGAGCTTTTGAAGAGTGGCGGGATCAACCGGTTGACTCAGGCTGATGCGCAGAGCCTCATCGTGGGCACGCATGGACAGCAAGCGATCCAAATCATCCAGGGACATCTCGGGGCAATTCTTCTGGGAAGCGACACCCCATTCAACCCTTCACTGCATCGCCACTGGCGTTGGGCAGGATGAAACGCTGCAGGGCGATAAAGACCACCAGAACTGGAAGGATGGAGATGACTGATCCGGCTGCAACGATTCTCCAATCCAGGGAAAAACTGCTTGAGAGCTGTTGAAGTCCCAGGGGAAGGGTGTAAAGCCCGGGGTCATCCAATATCACCAAAGGCCAGAGAAAGTCACTCCACGTTCCGATAAAAACGAACATGGCCAACGTGATCAGATCAGCCCTGGCCGCTGGGATCATCACGTTCCACCATTCACCCATTCGGCTGCAACCATCCATTCGAGCAGCCTCCTCCAACTCCGTTGGAACACCGAGAAAGCTCTGGCGCAGAAGGTATAAACCGAAAGCTGTTGCCGCTTGCGGAATCACCAGAGCCATCAGTGTGTTGCGCAGACCCAGCTGAACCATCAGCAAATACAGGGGAATCATCACCACCTGGAATGGGATCAAAATGGTGGCAACCACAAGAGCCAGCACAAAACCTCGACCGGCGAAACGCATTCGCGCGAGTGGATAGGCCGCTAAAGAGCAAAACAAAAGNTTGGCAACAACGGCCAAACCACTGACAACGGTGCTGTTGAACAGATATGTCGTCAGCGGATGATCACTGAACAACCGGCGGTACGCATCCAAGCTCGGCTCGAGAGGCAGGAGTGCCGGTGGGCTGCTGAAGATATTTTCTGCAGGGCCCTTGAGCGANGTGCTCACCAGCCAAAGCAGTGGAATCAAGATCAACAGTGCCAATGCAATCAACAGCACCAGCTGGAGCAGACCCAGAAGAGAGCGACGCATGACCGGACTCAGAGGGTGGGACGTTGCTCCATGGTCACAGGATCTTTTTGGGGATGCAGCGGTTGCTTCGCTTCGCCAGCCACCAGACGATTCAAAGCNTTCACGAACGCCATGGCAGCAGCGACCACAACATCGGTATCGGCGGCATGACCGGAATACAACGAGCCCTCCCGACGTAAACGGATGGTGACATCTCCCATCGCATCAATCCCTTCAGTGACGGACTTCACTGAAAACTCAATCAACTCATTCGGCACACCGGCGACGGAATTGAGAGCCCGACAGACGGCATCAACTGGGCCGGTCCCGACCTCGGACAAGGTCTGCTCCCCTCCCTGCTCATCCGCCAGCGTGACGGTGGCCGTTGGTCGCATGCTGCTACCGCAGCTCACCTGAACCAACTTGAGTTGGAAGCGTGCGTCCGGTTGCTGCACTTGCTCGCTAACGATCGCCTCTAAATCACGGTCGGTGATTTCTCGCTTGCGATCAGCCAGGTCCTTNAACCGCGCGAAGGCCTCATCCAAATCCTCGCGGGACAGGTCGTAACCAAGCTCCTCTAAACGGGCGCGCACAGCACTCCGGCCGCTGAGTTTGCCCAGAGAAATACGGTTATCGCTAAGCCCAACGGTGCGGGCGTCGATGATCTCGTAAGTCAGACGATTTTTCAGGACACCATCNTGATGAATGCCCGATTCATGGGCGAAGGCGTTGGCACCAACGATGGCCTTGTTGGGCTGAACCACCATTCCCGTGAGATTGGAGACCAATCGGGAGGTTTTGGTGATTTCTTCGGTACGAACCCCTGTCAACGGTGTCGGACTGTCCTCATCTCGACCAAAGAAGGGGTTGTAATAACGACGGCGTACATGAAGCGCCATCACCAATTCTTCGAGCGACGCATTGCCGGCCCGCTCACCGATGCCGTTAATCGTGCACTCAAGTTGACGGGCACCTTGCTTGACGGCCTCAAGAAAATTGGCCACGGCNAGGCCAAGGTCGTTATGGCCATGAACCGAGAGCACCGCGTCGTCGATGTTCGGGACATGCCGATTGATGCCCGCAATGAGATNGCCGAACTCCGTTGGGGTGGTGTAGCCAACGGTGTCGGGGATGTTGATCGTGGTAGCTCCGGCGCTAATGGCTGCCTCGATCACCTCATAGAGGAACTCGGGATCACTCCGTCCAGCATCTTCACAGGAGAATTCGATGTCCTCGACGAGTGAGCGGGCGTAGCCCACCATCTCCGGCACAATCGCCAGCACATCGGCCCGACTTTTGCGCAGTTTGTGCTCGAGATGAATGTCGCTGGTGGCGATGAAGGTATGGATTCGACTGCGTGGTGCGGGCGACACGGCATCGGCACACGCCTTGATGTCTGCGCGAGAGGCCCGGGCCAATCCACAAATGATTGGNCCCTGCTCGCCNCCGACGACTTGAGCAATGCGCTGAACGGCCGTGAAATCGCCAGGACTCGCAAAGGGGAAACCCGCCTCGATGACGTCAACACCCAGACGAGCCAGTTGCTGAGCGATCGCCAACTTTTCCTCGAGGTTGAGGCTGGCTCCAGGCGATTGCTCTCCATCGCGGAGTGTGGTGTCAAAAATCAGGACTCGTCCTGGGTCCTTGGCCATATCGAGGCTGCGTGGGAGGCGTTAGTCGGACTGACTATGAGTTAGCCAAGTCTAAGCGAGAGGGGCTGATTGTCTGAATACGGGTCTCCCCGACAAAGCGTTCTACATTCACCTTCCCTTGGGGTGATGTTGTGAAGGGAGACGGAGGCGCGCTCGCCCTGGTTCTCCATGCGCATCTGCCCTATGTGCGCTCCGCTCAAGCCGGTTCCCTTGAAGAGGATTGGTTTTTCCAAGCTCTGCTGGAGTGCTATCTCCCGCTGCTATCCGTTCTCGAAGAGGCCGCCTCAGAGATCAATCAGGCACCACGACTCACCGTGGGGCTATCGCCCACTCTTCTATCCCTTCTCAACGACCCGGATCTCGTCCAACGCTTCCCCGGATGGCTTGAGGCGCGGCTCGACCTACTGCCGCTGGCTGATGCCTCCCTGCGCCAAGCCGCTGACCATCTAGCGGATCGAATCCGACAACAGCATCAGTCCTGGAAGGACTGCGACGGTGATCTGATCGGACGCTTCGCGGCACTGCAACGGGCAGGCGTTGTTGATCTACTGACCTGCGGAGCAACCCATGGCTACCTCCCACTCCTGCGCCAAAACCCCGAAACGGTACGGGGCCAACTCAGAACAGCAGTCCGCGAACACCAGCGCTTAATCGGCGAACGCCCTCTCGGGATCTGGTTACCGGAATGCGCTTATTACGAGGGTCTCGATGCCTTGATGCGCGATGCCGGTCTGCGGTATGCGGTCCTCGACGGCCATGGCCTGCTCCACGCTCGACCACGCCCGCGATATGGGGTCTATGCCCCAATTTGCAGTCGCAATGGAGTCGCGTTTTTTGGGCGGGACAGTGAGGCCACCCTNCCGGTGTGGTCTGCCAAAGATGGTTATCCCGGTCATCCGGCCTACAGAGAATTCCACCGCGACCTCGGCTGGGATCTGCCATTGGAGGCGCTGAAACCGCTGAACCTGAGTGAACCAAGGCCGCTCAGCCTGAAGCTTCACCGGGTCACCAATCATTCGATCGCCCTGCACAACAAACAGCCNTATGAGCCCGANGTGGCGGCTCATTGCATCAACGTCCACGCAAAGGACTATCTCTCCGGACGCCGCCATCAACTGAATCGGCTCCAGCAAGCGATGACCAACGCCGAGCCTCTTTTAGTGGCACCGTTTGATGCCGAATTATTTGGCCACTGGTGGTTCGAAGGGCCTGCTTTCCTTCAAGCACTCTTTCAGCAAGGACCGCAGGAAGGTGTCCGTTTCACACGCTTAAGGGACGTTCTTCAAGCAGCCCCGAATCTTCAGCTCTGCGATCCCTGCCCTTCAAGCTGGGGACAAGGGGGTTATCACAATTACTGGTTGAACGAAACCAACGCTTGGATCGTGCCTGAGTGGGAGCGGGCCGGAGCAGCCATGGTTCAGCGCTGTAGCCGTGGAGTGGGCAGTGAACAAGCTTTGGCGTATCTACAACAAGCAGGTCGGGAACTCCTTCTGGCTCAATCCTCCGACTGGAGTTTCATTCTCCGCGCTGGAACGACGACAGATCTGGCCCGAGAACGGGTCGAGCGTCATCTCGGACGGTTCTGGATCTTGATGCAGGCGATCGATAACGGAGCGACTCTTTCGAACGACTGGCTTCAGGCTGTGGAGGCGGATGATCGCCTGTTCCCGCTGATTCAGCCCTCGGATTGGGCAAAGGTCGCTAGCTGAGGATCCGCTGCACCAAGCACTAAGCCACGCCGAACATCCCAAGGTGCCAGTGCGAACAGGCGAAGCATCACGCCCATCAATCTCGGCAATGGCAGCGTATTGGTAAGGAAGCCAAACCAATCCTCTTCAGGCAACGCAAAAAAGGTGGCGAAATGACGCCTCAGCAAGGCCTCGTTGAAGCCCATCAAGCGGCTCAGACCAAATTGATAAAGCCGATGCCGCATCACAAACTCCATGGGCCAAAGCGCTTGCCAACCGCGTTGGGCTAAAGCTGCTGAACCAAGCGACGGAGTCGCAAGCGCCTCAGAAATCGCCTTCGCCAGAGCAGGACCCCGTCGCAACAGAGCTCCCACCATGTAGCCCGAAGCAGGGTGCACCATGCTTGCCGATCCGCCGAACGCCAGAACGGGCTGCGATCGATCCGGCAAGGGCAAATTCATCGGGAAGAGGCAGAACTCTTCATGCAGCACCTCGGTGACCACCACCCCACGCGCTTGGAGCCGTTGCTGCAACCGCTGCTTCAACACCGCATAGGGCACACCCGGTGCCAAGGCCAAAGAGGTTTCTTCAACGAAAAACACCCCATCGCCAAAATCCATCGCGTACAGGAATGTGGGAGGTTCCCGCCTCTGGTCCGCACTGAGGTGGTCAGAGCGATAGTCCATCAACACAAANCGATCGGTTTCGATGGGGTTTTTCGAAAACCGCCCCACTAGGCCATAGGCCGCCTGGCCAGCCACAGGGCCCTGATCCGGCCGCTGAATATGCGGCGTACGGGAACCGGAGGCATCGATCACTAATCTCGCCTGGCGTTCTTGACCGGAGCTGCAAACCACTGTGCTGAGAGACGAGTCAACCAACACACGCTCAGTGGTGTCCTGATGCCACAGGACCCCTTCAGCACGTTGTAACCAGTACNCCTGCAGCTTGGCTCGATCAAACAAGCCGTAATCGATGCCATGCGCTGTAGCCAGATCCTGATCTACGCAACCACCAGCACCAAAGTGGCTCACCGTGTCGCTCCAACGATGCTCGAGCAANGACTCAAGCCCTAAGNCCTGCAACTCCTTTGCCCAGATTCCATAGGTGTTCGGCCATGGGGTCTCGGGCGGATTCGGAGCAATTGCCTCCACCACCACCCCGCACTGGTTCAATTCCGAAGCAATGCAGAGGGCGGCGGGTCCACCCCCCAGCACAAGGACATCAGGCCAACCAGCCAACGTCAGTCCTCAACAGTGTCCGAACTGGCTTCCGTGTCAGCAGACTCACTGGCATCGGTCTCAGCATCCTCCTCAGGCTCCGGAGGAACCAGCACCACTTCGGATAAACGATCGCCCTTGTCCAAACGCTGAAGCCGGACGCCGGTGGCAGCTCGCGATTGCTGTGGGATGGCGTCAGCACCCGTTCGAACGATCACTCCTTTCTCACTCACCAGCAGCAGCTCTTCACCAGCCCCCAAGACACGCAGACCCACAAGGGCATCGCTGGCGTTTCTGAACTTGATCGCCCTCAAGCCCATTCCAGCCCGCTTCTGCAGACGGAATTGCGTGACAGGAACACGTTTGCCAAGACCAGAGGCGGATGCCACCAGCACCCAAGGTCCATCGACAGCGACAGTGGTCTCATCGTCTTCAGCGGAGTCATCGCTTGCCGCGACCTGATCGGCGAGCTCGGCCGGCAAGACATCCATGCTCACCAGCTGATCTCCATCACGCAGATTCATGGAGCGCACTCCACGAGCTGTCCGACCAAGCGGACGCAACTCCTCATCGCTGAGGCGGAAATGAATGGTCATTCCGGCACGCGACGCAATCAGCACGCTGTCGCCGGGAACAGACAGGCGCACCCATGTCAACGCATCCCCCTCTTCCAATCCAATCGCGATCAAACCATTGGATCGAATGTTGCTGAATGCAGACAACCGTGTTCGTTTGATGAAACCTCCTTGGGTCAGCATCAACAAATCGGTGTCATCGTTGAATTCCGAGACCGCCAAAAGGGATGTGATCGCTTCCTCTCTTGGGATTGGCAGAAGCTGAACCACAGGGGTGCCTTTTGCCGTTCGACTGCACTGGGGTACGCGATAAGCCGGAAGGGCATACGCCACTCCGCGGTCGCTAAACAGCAGCAAGGTGTCGTGATCGTTGCAGCTGATGAACAGCTTCACCGCCTCTTCACCCTGACTGCGCGTGCCGGCTTTGCCCCGTGTGCCACGGCTGGTGGCTTCAAACTCACTCACCGGCATTCGTTTCAGATAACCGGTTTCGGTCAACAGCACGACAGATCGCTCGTTCGCGATCAAGTCGATGTCCTCCAATCCGCCACCGAGATCGAGNATTTCGGTGCGACGTTCAATCGGATAACGCTGCTGCAGCTGCAGAAGCTCGTCCTGAATTAGGCCGAACACCCGTTCTCGACGGCCAAGGATGTCTTTGTAATCAGCAATTTTGGTAACAAGGTCCTCATGCTCAAGGCGGATCTTGTCGGCTTCAAGCGCAGTCAAACGACGCAACTGCATCTGCAGAATTGCATCGGCCTGGATAGCGGTGAGGCCATGGCGATCTTGCAGCTGTTCTCGGGCGGTCGCCGTATCAGAGGCAGCCCGGATCAGCGCAATGATTGGGTCGAGCTGATCAAGGGCGAGCAGCAAGCCCAGCAGGATGTGATCCCTCTCCTCAGCTTTGCGTAAGAGATAGCGCGTGCGTCTTTCGATGGTCTCGACGCGGAAGTCGAGAAACACCTCCAACATCTTGCGGAGGGTGAGCAGGATCGGCTCACCATTCACGAGCGCCAGCATGTGAGCACTGAAATTGCTCTGGAGCGGCGTGAGCTTGAACAGGTTGTTCAACACAACCTGGGGATAGGCATCACGGCGCAACTCAACAACGATTCGCATGCCATCGCGATCGCTTTCATCACGGATATCGGAGATGCCCTCCAACTTCTTGTCATTCACCAGCTCAGCGATGCGCTCAATCAGGCCAGCCTTGTTGGTCTGATACGGCAACTCCGTGATGATCACGGCATCTCGATCCGGACGACCAGGGGCCTCGATGGTCTCGATAGCCGCAACGCCGCGCATGGTCACCGAACCTCGTCCACCGAGATACGTCTCACGGATCCCATCACGCCCGAGGATCTGACCTCCCGTCGGGAAGTCGGGCCCAGGAATCAGGCGCAAGAGCTCTTGATCAGTGAGCTCCGGATTTTCAATCAGGGCCAACAGCCCTGAGATCAGCTCGCTGAGATTGTGCGGAGGGATGTTCGTCGCCATCCCCACGGCAATTCCTGCAGAGCCGTTCAGCAGCAACTGCGGGATCCGTGCAGGAAGCACGGTTGGCTCCTGCTGGGAGCCATCAAAGTTATCTGCGAAATCAACCGTCTCAGCCTCAATATCTTCGAGAAGGCTGTCGGTGGTGAGGGCCTGCAAACGCGATTCGGTATACCGCATCGCAGCGGGCGGATCGTTATCGACCGAGCCAAAATTGCCGTGACCATCGATGAGAGGCATCGACATCGAAAAGTCCTGGGCCATTCGGACCAGGGCGTCGTAGACGGCGGTATCACCGTGCGGGTGGTACTTACCGAGAACTTCGCCGACGACGCGAGCGCATTTCCGATAAGGCCGATCACTGGTGAGACCCAGTTCGTACATCGCGTAAAGGATCCGGCGATGGACCGGTTTGAGCCCGTCCCGTGCATCAGGCAGTGCCCGACCCACAATCACGCTCATCGCGTACTCCAGATAGGAGCGCGACATTTCGTTGCGAAGATCCGTCTGGATGATCCGATCGTCGGATTCTCCGGGACCGCCGTTGCCGGGCCCCAATGGATCCGCCATACAAGATCAAAAAGCCTGCATTTAGGTTATCTCGACCACTGCCTCTAGCCCGAAAACCTCAGATAAGCTCCCGGAATAGCTAGGTACTTTTCCATGGGTCCGACAGACGAGCCTCGTTCCGGTGCTCCTGAAGACCCAACTCCAGCGGTGCCCGCGACCGCAGAGGCTGAGACCAAGCCCATAGAAGAAAGTGCTGCAGCGCCAGCCTCGACCACGGAACCGGTTGCACAAACCGAACCAACCGCCTCCTCAGAACCGTCGAGCTCAAGTGACTCCAGTCCAGCGCCCCAGCCTGAGCTAGCCACACCTCCCAAGGATCCAGCCATCGCCAGCACCGTCAGCATCCCCGCAGACGCAGCAAGCGAAGGCGGCGAATGGGAGCTCCTGACCGGAAAGGTGAAGGAGTGGATGGCCAACAACGAATTAAACGAATTCTGGGACAAAACCCAGACCCCAGCAAAGCTGATTGGTGCCGTTGTTCTCGCGATCGTTGTTCTGCAGATCTACAGCGGAATTCTCAACACCATCGATAAGTTGCCCCTCGCGCCAGGGCTGTTGGAACTAGCCGGTGTGATCTGGCTTGGCCGCTTCGCTCTCCAAAACCTCGTTCGCAACAGCGACCGGAAGCGTGTGTTCGACGGACTCCGCAATCTTTGGACGAAAGTGATCGGCAGCTGAGCCTGCCTATACCGAATCCTGGTCTGGTCCGATTGGTAGTTTGATCAGACTTAATCAAGTCGCTCGGTGGACATTCAGCTCGGACGCTCCAAAACCGTTCGCCGGGCCTACGGAATTGACGAAATCGCTCTGGTGCCCGGAGGTCGAACGGTTGATCCGGAGGTAACTAACACCAGCTGGACCCTCGGGGGCATCACACGAGAGATTCCAATCATCGCCAGTGCGATGGACGGGGTCGTGGATGTGGATATGGCGGTTCGCCTCTCCAAGCTTGGAGCGCTGGGAGTCCTCAACTTGGAAGGCGTGCAGACCCGCTACGAGGATCCCAACAGCGTCTTAGATCGCATCGCCAGCGTTGGTAAGGACGAGTTCGTCCCGTTGATGCAGGAGATCTATAGCCAGCCGGTTCAGGAAAGTCTGATCCGCAAGAGAATCAAAGACATCAAGGCCAATGGTGGGATTGCTGCCGTCAGCGGCACCCCGGTGGCAGCCATGCGATTTGGCAAAGCCATTGCAGAAGCTGGGGCCGACCTGTTCTTTGTGCAGGCCACGGTCGTCTCCACCAATCACATCGGACCGGAAGGTCAAGACACCCTCGATCTAAAGGCGCTCTGCAGCGACATGGGCGTTCCTGTGATTATCGGCAACTGCGTCACCTACGACGTCGCCCTTGAACTCATGCGTGCTGGCGCAGCAGGCGTGATGGTGGGAATCGGACCAGGCGCTGCCTGCACATCTCGAGGCGTGCTGGGCGTTGGCATCCCTCAAGCCACCGCCGTTGCCGACTGTGCCGCCGCACGCGCCGACTACGAACAAGAGAGCGGCCGGTATGTTCCGATCGTCGCGGACGGTGGAATTGTCACCGGTGGTGATATCTGCAAATGCATCGCCTGCGGCGCCGATGCCGTGATGATCGGATCTCCGATTGCACGAGCAGAGGAGGCTCCGGGCCGAGGATTCCACTGGGGCATGGCAACACCTAGCCCAGTGCTTCCCAGGGGTACGCGTATCAATGTTGGCAGCACCGGCAGCCTGGAGCGAATCCTTCGCGGACCAGCCCGTCTTGACGACGGAACCCACAACTTGCTGGGGTGCCTCAAAACGTCGATGGGAACCTTGGGGGCACGCACCATCCGGGAAATGCAGGACGTTGAGGTGGTTGTCGCACCATCCCTGCTCACGGAGGGCAAGGTTTACCAAAAGGCCCAACAGCTGGGAATGGGCAAGTAAGCAGGGCTATTCTTGAGGAGTGTGCGGGCGAAGGCCCACACACTCCTCACACCCCCCGGCCCGGCGCGCTCGGGCTTTCACTCTTCACGTTCCAAGCATCACAGTTCCCATCCGACGAGGCTTTTTCGCCGAGGAAAGGGAATCCCATTGCTAAGTTCTCATTACATCTTTAAAGGCATATGTCCGGCGCTGCTGCAGTCACCGACGCCTCCTTCGAACAGGACGTCCTCCAGAGTGACGTGCCGGTATTGGTTGATTTCTGGGCTCCCTGGTGTGGCCCTTGCCGCATGGTGGCTCCAATCGTCGAAGAGATCTCCAAGGAATTCGAAGGCCAAATCAAGGTTTTCAAGCTCAATACCGACGAAAATCCAAACGTCGCCAGCCAATACGGCATTCGCAGCATTCCAACGCTGATGATCTTCAAAGGCGGTCAGAAAGTTGACACCGTTGTTGGAGCGGTCCCCAAGGCGACTCTTTCCGGCACCATCTCGAAATATCTCTGAGCAGATCCCTAGCAGCGGCGTTTTTAACCCTTGCGTTCAACCCTTGGCTTAATTGACTACGGAATGGGAAATCTCCATTCCGTAGTCAAAGCATTTGAGCGACTCGATCGCACACTTCAAACCGTACGTTCACCACAAGACCTTGAGGGGTGTGACGCCCTCATCCTTCCCGGCGTCGGCGCATTCGATCCAGCAATGGCTCGACTGGAGGCAACAGGTCTGGTCCCTTTCCTACAAACCTGGGGAAATGATCGTCCTCTTTTGGGCATCTGCCTTGGATTGCAGCTTCTTTTTCAATCCAGTTCCGAAGGATCTCGATCAGGGCTCGGTCTGATTCCCGGCCATGTCGAACGACTCCCCGAACAAACGGGAGAACGAATCCCCCACATGGGGTGGGCTCCGTTATCGATTAAACACCCCAGTCCTCTGCTCAACGAGGATGACCCGCTCCAGTGGGTCTATTTCGTGCATTCCTATGCAGCGCAGCCATCGCAGACCAATGCCATTGCGGCAACGGCACCCTTTGGCTCATCAGCGGTCACAGCGATGGTCTGGTCAGGTCGGGTTGGAGCGTGTCAATTCCACCCAGAAAAATCTTCCGATGCGGGCAGCTTGATGTTGCAACGTTGGCTTGACTGGATTGATCGTGGAGCACCAGTTCTGAGTTGAACAGCCAGGGACAACTTCGACTCACCGGAGGAAGAAAACTGTTGAGCCCTCCTGGACGATTAACGCGTCCAACCACGGGGCGTGTTCGCGAAGCGGTGATGAACATCCTGATGCCGCGACTTCAGGGATGCAGTTGGCTTGATCTCTGCTGTGGGAGCGGAATCATGGGCTGTGAAGCCATCCAACGCGGCGCCAGAGAAGTCGTCGCGATTGAAAAAGATCGGCGGACAGCAGTTATCGCCAAAAAAAATCTTTTGGCGACAGCTCTTAGCCAACGTCCCTCTGCAACGGTTGATGTGGTATCTAGCAGCGTTGAGTCATGGCTGGGATTCAATCAACATCCGCACCCTTTCGATCTGATCTATTTCGACCCCCCTTACGGAGCTGGGATGTACACCCGAGTCCTGGAACAGATCAGCACGCAGAGAGTGCTTCACCCAATGGGTTTACTGATCTGCGAGCACAGCAAGGATTGCAGACCTGATCTAGACGAAGGGTCATGGACCATCCATGACCATCGCGATTACGGCAAAACCGGACTGCTATTCCTCGAACTCAACCGCCGAGAGCGCTGCCCCGGCGATACTGATTCCAAGCAGCCACAAACAAACCCAGAAGTGTGACGGGGATCAGACCCAAAACGATGCCGCACAGAAGGGGTTCGATCATGAGTCGCGCTAAGCAGCAAGATTGACCACAATTCTTTCATGTAAAACCCTGCACCGTGATGGAGCCGTCATCAACTGCTGCAGGTTCACCTGGCAGCAGTCGCACCCTGATCGCCGCTCTTGTGGTTGTCGCAGCCATGGCCTGCGTGATTCTTCTGATTTGGATGATTGGCAAAGCCCAAATCGATCCCTATGTGCAAGCAACGCTGAATCTTCAAGGCACCAGCGAACATGGCGGACAACTCTTCCGCATGAACTGCGCAGGGTGCCACGGAATCGCTGGTCAGGGCTTGCTGGGTCCCAAATTGACCGATGTCAGCTCCCGCCTGGGTGATCCAGCCTTAATTCATCAAATCGTGAGTGGAGAAACTCCACCAATGCCGAGTTTCCAAATGGAACCACAATCGATGGCTGATCTTCTCTCCCATCTCCACACCCTGCATTGAACCCAGTCCGACCAGCACTCGTGGTCGTTCTGGTCGAGCCAGCCGGCCCACTCAACATCGGTAGTACTGCTCGCCTTTGCGCCAATTTCGCGACGGCTGAGCTGCGTCTCGTGAACCCCCAGGTTGATCCTCTGTCTGAAGAGTCCAAACGGATGGCTGTGCATGGAGTTGACGTCCTCCATCGAACCAAGCGCTACAACACACTTGTTGAAGCCGTAAGTGACTGTCGCCGTGTGGTGGGAACCTGCGGTCGGCTCGATCACGGAGAGATTCCTTTGAGTGGTCCCGAGAGCGCGCTCACATGGCTCGGTACCCCTATCCATGATTTAAGCAACACGGATCGGACCCGTGTTGCGCTGGTCTTTGGTCGCGAAGACCGAGGTCTGAGCAACGACGAATTAAGGGTCTGCCAAAAGGTGATCACCTTGTACAGCAGCAGCGCTTATCCCTCCTTGAACCTGTCGCATGCCGTCGCTGTCCTTCTTCACGACTACACCAGACTTCATCAAGTTGATCGAGCAGCAACCAGTGCTCATCAGGATCCTGCCCCAGCCGAACAACTGAGTTCCTTGATCGATGACGCCGGGGACCTCCTACTCGAGGTCGGCTTCCTGCTCGATCACACAGCCGCTGCTCGGATGGGCAAGGTTCGGGATCTGCTGCAACGAGCCAGCATCCGTGCCCAGGAAGTGGCTTTGTTACGGGGAATGGTTCGGCAACTGCGTTGGGCTGTCCATCGACAACGCTCCTAACCTTGATCCAGCAACGCACCAATCTCCGTTGACGACCAGCCGTTCGGCCCGCAAGTCTCCAGGCTTCGGGCAACCCCTACGACTGATCGTGAGACTGATCCTGATTGGGATCGGCCTGGGCGTGCTCAGTGGGTCTTTGTTGCGATTTCTGGCCCCACAAGTCCGTCAACAACAACTCGCCCTTCCTGAATGGATCCGCGAACAGCCTTGGGTGTCCAACCTCNTNCCACAGACAGAAACAGACAAGCCAACCGTTGCGGCAACCAGTGTGCGTCCGAGAGGACTTCCTCTAGCTGCGTTTAACCCCCGCGACAACATTTCCGCCCTTTCGAATCGATGGGCGGCTCTTGCTGCGAACCAGCCCGACCTCAAGGCCAGTGCCTTCATGCATGTCCTTGACACTGGCCGTTACGCAGACTTCAACGCTGACCAGCCCATGGCAGCTGCAAGCTCGATNAAGACGCCAATCNTGCTNTGTGCGCTGCAACTCATCGACGACGGCACGCTGCACTGGAATGAACCACTCACACTNACCAAAGAACTGGTGGGGGGCGGTGCGGGATGGATGGCGACAAGACCCGTTGGCAGTCGATTCCCCACCTACGAAGTCGCCACGGAGATGATCCGGNTCAGCGACAACTCAGCCACAAACTTGTTGATTGGCCGTGTCGGCGGTCAAGACGCCATCAACATGCAATTCCTCGAACTGGGATTGGACGCCACTGAAGTGAACAACTGGCTTCCAGATTTGGATGGAACCAACACCACCAGTGCCAAAGATCTCAGTCGGAGCATTGCTCTCGTGGATAGCGGAGAAGTCTTGAGCCCAAGAACGAGGGATCTCTTTCGTGCGGTGATGGCGACATCCGTCACCAACACCTTGCTGCCAACCGGCTTGATGCGGGGCCTTGGTGGTGCGCAAGGAACTCCTGATGACAGCCTGGGCCGTAAGGGCTACCGGGTTTTGAATAAAACCGGTGACATTGGAATCGCCTACGCCGATGCCGGTCTGATTGAACTTCCCGATGGCTCTCGGGCCGTTGCCGGTTTCATGGTTGAGGGGCCATTCAATGACCCCCGCTCCACTGAACTGATCCGGCAAATGGCCGCAGCCATGGCGTCGTATTTGAAACCGCAACCAGCACCACCANCTTTGGNTAACGGAAACGTCCTTTTAGAGCCATGACCTTGCGCACCGCACTGATCACTGGGTGTCTGAGCCTCAGCACCCTGCTGACAGGCCCCATCGGATTGGCGGAGACCATNCTTCGGGAGCAACAGGTGCGGCCTCTACCGGGCAGCCTGGACAGCGTTCTGATGGTGAATGACAACAACCCAGAACTGATCCAAAACGATGGAATTTTGTTGTCGACCTTTCCAAGCCAATCCGACGGCTCCATCTCGGCACAGCTCACTGGACGTTTCGATCTGTTCAGCCATCACGTCTATGCCGGTGACGAAGAGGGAAGCCTGAAGTCCACCTTGTGGCTGGCACTTCTGGTGGCCCCTGTTGGGGACAACCCCGTTGCGTTGACGCTTCTCAATGGCAGCACATCACTGTCCCAAGCCACAGAGGACGGCCAGACCCAGTCACCATTCCTTCCGTTACCCACCTTGATGGCGGAAACCACCGACGTCGTGGCGTCTGGTCCGGGAAGTCGGGTCGCAGGTGACCTACTCGCAGGGCGTACAGCCCAGGAATTTGGCCAAACGCAATGGCAGCTCAAACCAGGCCAACCAACCGCGGTCATGGTGCTTCCAGTTCCAGTCGCGGGCTTGGACCCGCTGCTGAACGGACGCAACCTCCAACTACGCCTGCTGAGCACAGGACCAGTGTCCGTCGCCATGCTTGCCGCCCATGGATCCGGGACGACCCCTCCAAGCCTCAAGCGATGGCGGCAGGTGCTGAACGATGGGGTGCTCAGCACCAAGGAACACAGCCCAACCCCTCGAGGCAGCAAGGGGAAAATGATCTACTCCAGGGTGAGTGGTGTTCAAATCGGCAGCACCTGGGCCGCCAAGCTGACTGATTCAGGGCGTGACGTTTTGCTAGCACCCAGCGAACCGTTGTCCTGGCCGATCAGCAGTCTTGAGCGTGGAACGCTTGGCACCAACCAGATCCAAACCGCTGAACTCACGGCGGCCTACCCGGGCACCGCGTGGGCAGCTCATGGCAACTACGGAGTCGAATACGACCTCACACTGCCTCTGAAAAACGCTGGATCTACCGCCACCACCCTTGAACTCTCCCTCGATTCACCGCTCAAAAGCGACGAATCCCAAGGTGGCCTTCAGTTCAGAGACAGCTTGAGCGGCCCTGTGATGTTCCGCGGCCCGATATCGATTCGAGGTCTGGACGACAACCAGGGNCTCCCACAGGGGCGACGCACCACCCATCTTGTGCTNCGACAAGGGCAGCGCGGGCCCGCNCTTGGGCAGCTCACCCTTGAGCCTGGAGAAGAAAGAAGCGTGCGCGTGCGATTGGTCTATCCAGCTGATGCCACACCCCCACAGGTGCTGACCGTGCAGCCTGTGAAACAATCCTGATCGAACCAGAGATTCGATCGTGACTGCACCCCGGAAGCGCAGGGTTTTCCCCTTCACTGCGGTGATCGGTCAGGAGGAGATGAAGCTGGCNCTNCTNCTNAACGTNATCGANCCNCGCATNGGNGGCGTNATGATCATGGGAGACCGNGGCACNGGNAAATCNACCACGATTCGNGCCNTNGCNGANCTNCTGCCCGATATCGATGTGGTGAGCGGTGATCCTTACAACAGCTCGGCATCCGATCCTGATTTGCAAAGCAGTGAGGTGCGCCAGCGCATCGCGGATGGAGAAGCTCTTGGCACCGAACCAAGACAGGTTCCGATGGTCGACCTTCCTCTGGGCGCGACTGAAGACCGGCTCTGCGGAACGATCGATATTGAAAAAGCCCTCAGCGAAGGTGTACGGGCTTTTGAGCCAGGTTTGTTGGCTAAAGCGAACCGTGGACTGCTGTACGTGGATGAAGTCAACCTGCTAGACGATCACCTCGTTGACGTTTTGCTGGACTCAGCCGCCTCAGGCTGGAACACAGTGGAGCGCGAAGGTGTGTCGGTGCGGCACCCCGCTCGATTTGTCCTGATTGGATCCGGCAACCCGGAAGAAGGCGAACTGCGCCCTCAGCTACTGGACCGTTTCGGCATGAGCGTTGAAGTTCGCACCGTGCGAGATCCTGAACTAAGGGTCCAAGTGGTGGATCAGCGCACAGCCTTTGATGGAGACCCTGATGGCTTCAACACGGCCGTAGAAACCAACCAAAACGCACTTCAGCAAAGGGTTGTAGAAGCACAACAACGGTTGGGCCAGGTCACCATCGACGATGACCTTCGCTTGCAGATTTCAGCTGTCTGCGGTGAGTTGGATGTCGACGGACTGCGAGGAGACATCGTCACCAACCGAGCAGCACGCGCCCTGGCGGCATTTGAAGGCCGCACCGAAGTCACCGAAGACGATGTGGCACGGGTCGCATCCTGCTGCTTGCGTCATCGCCTCCGCAAGGATCCATTGGAACAAGTGGACTCAGGAGAACGAGTCGTGAAGGTGTTCTGCAAGGTCTTTGAACGCAGTGAAAGCAGTGATCGCTCGGATTTCGAACTAGCACTGGCGGCCTAAACCGGTTTGCGAATCCTCGGTATTGACCCAGGGCTAGCGAGGGTGGGTTATGGCGTCATTGACACCTCAAATGGCCAGCAACGAATGCTGGATTGCGGAATTATCCGAACCGATCCAGGTCGGTCCGAGGGCGATCGGATGGTTGAAATTGCAAGCGATTTACGCCAACTGATCCGCACTTGGAAACCGGATTTGGCCGCTGTCGAGAAATTCTTCTTTTATCGCTCCAGCACCACGATCAGCGTGGTGCAAGCGCGGGGTGTGGTGATGATGACCCTTGCTCGATTCAAGATTCCAGTGGTCGAGTTTCCCCCGATGCAGATCAAGCTGGCCTTAGCTGGCTTCGGCCATGCGGATAAGGACGAGGTTTTAGCTGCTGTGATGCGTGAACTGGAGCTCTCACAACCACCGCGACCTGATGATGCTGCGGATGCGCTGGCGGTTGCCCTAACGGGTTGGTTTCACGGATCAGGGCTCAGTCAGCAATGAAGCTTGGCTGGAATCACGCACAATGAACAACACCAGCAATCGTCAAAAGCACGAACACATAAGGTCAAGTTGATGAATCGTGGAAGGTTTCATTAATCCATCAGTCACTCAAGATTTGAACCGAGTTGCAAGGAGAAAAAAAGCCCTCGACAAGCAACCGAGGGCCAAGGTGTGTTGTGTGAGGGTGCCTTAAGGGCACTGATCCAGAGTTCCGCAAAAGGATCAATCTCACATCACTCAACTGAGGGAGAAGGGTCTTAAAAACAACATCAATACACTGTTCTTACTGAATTGTCGAAGGACCTTAAGCGCGTCGACAAATCCCAAAGGCTTACATGGCGCAGCCATCGCCTTAGCCATCATTGCTCAGGGAAAGACCATCTGGGCGAAGAGAGTCGAAAAGATGCGAAACGATTGCGCTATAGGCGTAAACATTGAGCAGACACCGGGTAACATCTTGGACTTGTCGCAAAATACGCAGGAGATAAGTTGGGAATGAAGAAATATTGTCCATGTCAAGAACTCAAGCACTGGTGCAAATTATTGACCTAGCCAATCAGGCGAACGACCGAACAACATACGACTATCTTTTATCCGAGGCCGAATCAATCATGAGTCGAATTAGAGACGAACAAGTCAAATACTGCGATTTTGCAGTCATGCTTACAGAAAAACTGGAGCTCAAGAACAGAAGACTCCATTAATTGACCGCCTCTACAGCCCAAACAACGATTCACTGGGGCGATAAATTACAATTTAGACCCTATGAATACTGCGGTACTGCTATAGCATTATTCATGCTGCCTGCACCTTCTTTCACGTATCGTGAGGTAGCCAGCTTTACTTCGTAAAAATGGTAGTGATTCTCACGCTGATTTCCTTCGTCCTCTATCAGTTCAGCAAGAAAAAGAAGATCATCCTGACTCAGGATCTCAAGTGTTTACCCAAATCAGTTGGCAGGTAAAACTCCTCAAACAAGGCAACACGATTTGCATATTGCTCTTGAACTTCTAGCAAGCGCATTCTCTGCTTGACCCAGACCACGGTATCGACCTGGATCACTTTGGAATAAGTATGAATCATCGACGTTCGATCTTCGTCCTGACTTGGAAAGGGCATTCGTTTCAGTGCTCGGAAGAATACGTGGTGATGCACTGAAGGAACACCTCTTCCAGATTCAGTACTCACCACTAACACTGTGATTAACTTGCAGCTGAATGGTGCAGGCTTAAGGAAGCCTTTGATCCCGATTCACATCCTGTTGGAACTAATCAACAACCACAATCAATCAGCAACCGCGATCAACCACCGAGACACGCATCAAACAAGCCTGTCACTTGCCATTACAGACGCGTCAACGCCAACCTTCTCCCCAATAAAAACGCCGTCAACTGACGGCGAATGGGATTCAGTTTTCGAAAAGAGCTACCACTAAGTCCCAGCGACATGGAGCATGAGCTCCAAAGCACTCAGACCAAATAGGAACGTTCCGGTTAGAAGTCCCAACTCTTTTTTGCTATTCGCCACGCTAAGAACAGAAACCCCCACTAAAGTTGCACCGAAGAACCTAAAGGAAATCGGAAGATTCAACATGTCGACGGGTAACGATCCCGGTGTGGAAATGTAAAGAAGCGGATGCATACACACATCCTCCCATCCGGTTCAACCCGGTTAACGCTTCTTGATGAAGTATTGGCAGGGCTATGCGTCTCATCTGCACAGCAAAGGCCTGGCATAAAAAAGGCGGGTCTTCACTCCCGCCTCTGTGCGTCTTCTTTTCGCCACGAGTGACGGCTCGCCTTGAAAAGCAGCAGCGTCTCACTGCTTTACACAAGTTAACACGATCGGATTGGTGTCGCGCGGTCCATAAAAAAGCGGTCTCTCCCGAAGACCGCTCAGCTCAACGGGCTCTCTGATTCAATTCTGTATCGCCAAGAACCATCTGTCCTGATTGCAAACACCCAAGAAGGGTCATCAGCGTCTTGGCCTTTGACAGCGCAACCACTGCTCTTGATATGCGTCGGGCTGATGGAAATGGGTTGCTCTGATCCACTTGATCAACGGCTCACGTGACAGAGCAAATGCAGAAAAACAAGAACATCAAAGCAAAGAGGAAGGCCAACCCAACACTGATCGAATACGTTCACCAAAATGATTCAATCACTTTCATTACGCGAAACCATCACTCTTTTTGATGGATCTCATAGACATACAACATTTGATCCTGCTCACTAACCACATACATTCGCTTGTGAACCGGATCAATTGCGACGCCTTCCGATTTACGGATACGTTTGAACTTACCGCCATTTCCAGTTTTGAGATCAATCGCCTGCAGAACCTGATCAGAATTCCAATCGTAATGAAATAAACATTGACCCTGATCACTTGTAATCCAGATGGTGTCACGAATACTGTCGTAGCTCAAGCCTGAGAAGTCCAACTTCTTTGCTTTCACACTGGCATGAACGAAGCCATTATCTGCACTCAAGACTCTCGTGTTCAAAATCGTTTGCAGGTCTGCAGAGACCTCAATAAGCAATCCTGGACGACCTTCTTTGACGACAAAAACATGATTATTTCTGGTATTAACAGTTATCCCTTCTAAGCCTTTATTGTCAGGGATGTCTGGGAAGTAATGACGAATAGAATGATAATTGTTCATGCCTTCAAGAGGCCTTCGACTCACTTCACGACGGCTTTCTAGGTCTACCAAAAGGATGGCATTGGCTTCCTCCTGAACGAGGAATAGTCTGCTTCCATCTGTTGAGATTGCAATACCCTCGAGGTCATCGACTCCTATAAAAAATGATTCACTTACACAGAGGCGTCCCTTCAAATCGAGCTTAAAAATAGCCTTTGTATCGTCACTAACGGTGTATAAGGCCGAGCCATCAGCGTTAAGCGTTAAGCCAGAAGGCTCATTCAATCCTGCTGCACAGTCCAAGATCCGATGCTGAGCAATCAACGTCAGCGTGAGTGGAGCAGGTTTGGTCGCCACGTTCCTTCCAGAGTCTCCTTCCAGCATCCCTGGGTATCAGGGGCTGACAACATCAATAGAGCATGCATCGGCCTCGACTGTCACAAACCCAATCGGAGCAAAGCCAACGGACTGTAAAAGTAAGTATTTTTACCATAAAAAAGAATTGTGTGCTATCGAATGCGATCGTATTCAATCAACCGTATAAGTTAACTGTAGCCGAAGAAATGTTTTGAATTTTACACTTCCAGCCGCCATCCTAGGTGCCATGTTTTCAATTGCTCTCCATTTTCTTCTCTCTCCAGTCCTTAAGTAGGGCATATAAGTTCAGTCAGCCTGACAAGCAAAGCGACTCAATGTCCGTCTGCAGACACACCAACACTGATGTGTTGTCAGCACTAGGATAACGAGGATTGCTGGAGCTCATGGACGGAGCAGGACAAAATTTAGAGAGGCGTTTTCGTCTTCCGGTCTGGCAAGAATCCGTTTTATGGATGCAGTCACGCTGCAGTGACCTACTGGACTCTGGACGTGAAGCAGATGCAAAAAGTGTATTAGTAGAATTTAGAATTAACGACATTTTTTAGGATATTCACGACTTCAATCTCTACGCGCAGGAAAAAATAGGACTCAAATCCTGTTTGACGAAAAGACTTTAAAATGATCGTGATGATCTGAATTAGTCTTCCCTCTTACGCATTCCAAGATCGGTCAGCTTAGCTTGAAAACTCGGTGCACTTGAACAACGCACTCTATTGATGGTCTTATAAAGACAAACTTGAGAGCAGGCTATTAATATTTATATTCATCTCAATCAGCAAGGTATTAGAAACAAATCAACAGGGACTAAAAACCACCCGCATGAAGCATTAATTCCAGCGTACTGAGGCCAACAAGAAACGTTCCAGCAAGAAGTGCCAACTCTTTACGGGAATTCGCCACGCTCAGAACGGAGGCTCCCACCAACAGTTCAGCCCCAATCCTAAAGAGAACTGGAAACTCCAACATTGCGGAAGGAAACGATTGATGTAAGGAAGAGTAAACAGATCTCCGTGATTGCGTAGTCACATCCTCGCAGAACGTCGAGCCTGATTAATAAAAGTTGACTGAGATTGCTTAAGTCGATCGCAACGCGGATCACCGGTCAAAAGAAGACAACAAGCAAACCAACCTCAAGCAATCATCACACTCATTCGAGGAAGATTGTCAAACAAGAAATCTCATATCCACATCCAAAGGAATGGTTCAACCGAATCAATACAGCTCAGAACGAAGGAATGCCTGAAGGCCTCTGACGAATGAAGACAAGGACAATTGGACTCAAGAAATGATCGTGTGAGACTCCATCCATCACATCAGTCAGCATGGCCTGAACACATCAGAGGCGACCGAGACTCCCTTGGGATCCTGCAACGCACAAAAAACAAAACTGCGCATCGCTTATCGAAACCGTCGCCATGAACACATTGCCCAAAACTCCGCCATTCGTGAGGCAGTCAAAGTTCATCTCCTGAAGTCCTTACCCACCTGCGGTTACCTCGGTCTGTACTGGCCCCTCGCCACTGAAGTGGATCTTCGTCCTCTCCGCCAGGTCATTGCACAACCGATGGCTCTTCCTTTCGCCGATGGCGAAGGTGGACTCACCTACCGAGCCTGGAACGACGAATCTCTTATGGCAGACGGTTGCGGAATCCCTGCACCGATCGGGAACGATCTCAGTCCAGAGCAACTATCGCTTCTCATCGTTCCCGCACTTGCCGTGGATCAACACGGCATCCGACTGGGGTACGGCGGTGGTTATTACGACCGCCTTCGAGCCAAAGACCAATGGCGCATGGTCCCTGCCGTTGTGGTGCTGCCTCAGGCTTGTCTCGTCAGCACACCCTTGCCCTGCGATCCATGGGATATCCCGTTTGATGGCTGGATCACGGAACTGGGATCTAGCCAGGCGGCTTCGTCGCCCGCATCATGAGCAGCGACCAGCTGAATTGATCAATGAACGGGATCCTGGCCTCGTTGCTGTTGCTTGGAAGCCTGCAAGCCATGCCTGCAAAGGCGCATCAAGTGGAAAGCGCCCTGCGCTATCTCGATGGTGATCTGGAACTCAGCAGCAACTTTTCGAATGGCGAGCCAACCCAAGGCGCGATGGTGCGTCTAATCAAAGAGGATGGATCGCCCGGTCAAACCCTGGGCCAGACAGACGCTGACGGCAAACTCAATCTCGACCTGAGCCGTTTTGACAACGGCATCGTCGATTTACAAATTGATGGCGGTCCGGGGCACCGTGATTATTTGACCTTGCCAGTCCAAGACGGACGAGTTCAGCTCGACGAGGTCGTCCAAGTGCCCATGCTTCTGGTTCTGGTGGGATCGCTGGTTAGCGTGCAACGTCGACGCGACTAAAGACCGCCATGGCAGCCAGCACCGGCAGCGATGCACTGGACCGGATGGTGGATCGCCTCAGCGGCACGGCAGATCCAAAACGGAGATATGAATACGTGCTCTGGTTGGCAAAAAAACTCAAGCCGATGCCGGCTGATCAGCAAACGGATGACATCAAGGTCAAGGGGTGCGTCTCCCAGGTTTTCGTGAGGGGTCACCTGGACAGCGGCACCATGCAATGGACGGGTGATTCCGATGCTTTGATCACTAAAGGGCTTCTTGCGCTCTTGATCGAAGGGCTGTCGGGTCTGACGCCTCGTGAGGTGCAAGCTGTGGACCCCGGTTTCATCGCAGCGACGGGGCTTCAGGCCAGCCTCACACCCTCTCGCGCCAATGGCTTTCTCAATATTCTCAGGGCAATGCAGGCGCAAGCCCAAGCCCTTGAACAGTTTTCGGGGCCCGTGAATTAATAGAGTCAACGGGCGACATTTCGAAACGGTTCAGAAGGAATGGGATCAAGGATCGGCGTCGGTCTCCTAGGTCTTGGCACTGTTGGTGGTGGGGTGGCATCGATCCTGCTCTCCCCGGATGAGCGTCACCCACTTGTGGCCGACCTCGATCTGGTCCGTGTGGCCGTGCGAGATCTCGCGAGACCGAGACCGGTGGACCTAGCAGCCGACATCCTCACTACCGACCCCGGTGATGTGGTCAACGATCCAGCCGTGGATGTTGTGGTTGAAGTGATCGGCGGCATCGAACCCGCTCGATCGTTGATCCTCCAAGCCATTAGTTCAGGGAAATCAGTCGTCACTGCAAACAAGGCTGTCATCGCGAGGCACGGCCAGGAAATTGCCGAAGCCGCTGCCGCAGCAGGTGTCTACGTGCTGATTGAGGCCGCGGTGGGTGGCGGCATCCCAATCATCGAACCGCTGAAGCAATCCTTAGGCGGCAATCGGATCAACCGGGTCAGTGGAATCATCAACGGCACCACCAACTACATCCTGACCCGGATGGCCGATGAAGGTGCCGCCTACGACGCGGTCCTTCGCGATGCCCAAGACCTCGGGTATGCGGAAGCCGATCCCGCAGCCGATGTCGACGGCCTCGATGCAGCCGACAAGATCGCAATCCTGTCCACGCTTGCGTTCGGTGGCGCCGTGGAACGGAGTGCTGTGCCGACTGAAGGGATCAGCCAGCTACAAGGCGTCGATGTGGACTACGCACGACGCCTTGGTTACGGAGTCAAGTTGCTCGCAGTCGCCGAACGCATGGCAGAAACCGGGGATCCCCTCCCTCTTTCATTAAGAGTGCAACCCACCCTGGTACCAACGGATCACCCTTTAGCGGGAGTGAACGGCGTCAATAACGCGATTCTGGTTGAAGGAGACCCCATCGGGCGAGTGATGTTCTATGGACCCGGAGCCGGTGCAGGCCCCACAGCGTCAGCAGTGGTCGCAGACATCCTCAACATCGCCGGAATCCGTCACGCCAGTGACGCACCTGGGCACATCGACCCATTGCTAGCGGCCGGGACCTGGCGCAACTGCGCCCTGGTTGAAGCGAGCAAGATTCGCCAACGCCACTATGTGCGTTTCAACACAAAAGATGCACCAGGTGTGATTGGCCGCATCGGCGGCTGCTTCGGGGACCGGAACGTGTCAATTCAATCGATCGTGCAGTTCAACGCCAGCCAAGCGGGGGCCGAGATCGTTGTGATCACCCATGAAGTGAGCCAAGGCGAAATGGATGCTGCTCTGCAAGCCATTGAGGCTCTTCCGGAAGTCTCGGGATTAGCAGCCCACCTCGGCTGCCTCTAGGCACCACAATCAAGTCGATACCGGCTAGCACCTGCCCCCCACGATGAGCGAAACTGTCAAGAACCATCACAGCTCACGTGCGCAATAGCTCTCGTGTGCTCCCCACGGTTCATGACGAACCTTATGACTGCTCCTCCCATCCAAGGCTGTGTCATCACAGACGCGATTGAGGAGATGACGATTCACCAAGGTGATTGCATCAACCTTGAAAGTGATGACGCCACTTATCAGGTCATTGGTGTAGACGACGAACACCAGCGGTGTTGGGTCCGTCGCTGGCCGCTTCAAACAGCGACGGGGTCCCCAGTGTTTGAGATCTCTGTTGAACAGATCAAACTCGCCAGCTGAACACCTCAAACCCACTGTTGAATGGCAGCAGTGATCCATCGCGACGGTGGACTCGCCCTATTTGCTTTGATCCGGCCGATTCTCCTCACCCTGCTGAGCGCTGCATTTCTGAGCGGTTGCCAGGTCGAACGCACGAATGACCGACTCACCGTTGCGTCCGCAGGTCGAATCAGCTCGTTAGACCCGGCACAGGCCAGCACGATCAGCACAATTCAGCTTCTGAGCGCGCTCGGGGATCCCCTCTACAGCCTGACCCAAGACGGCTTGCTCGAACCACGCCTGGCCTCGGGTCCGCCCGTTGTAAGCAGCGACGGGCTCACGGTGAGCATCCCGCTGAGGGACGACGTGCTGTTCCATGACGGAACCCGATTCGATGCTGAAGCCATGGCCTTCAGCCTGCGCCGGTTCCTCAAAATCGGCACATTGAATTATGTCGTCGGTGGCCGTATCGCCTCGATCGACGCTGCTGCACCGGATCAACTCCAAATCAGCCTCACGAGACCCTCCACCTCTCTCAACGGGCTTCTCACTGCGATCAACCTCACACCGATCTCACCCGAGGCCTATCGAGAGCACACGGATCGGTTCCTTCACGACACCTTCATCGGAACAGGTCCCTACAAACTCGTGCGCTTCCGAGAAGATCAACAAAGGCTTGTTCCCTTTGAAGACTATTGGGGAGAGCCACCTGAGAACCAGGGACTCGACCTCATCACCCTGAGCAATTCCACAGCCCTGTTCGGTGCTCTGCGCAGCGGCGAAGTGGATGTCTTGATGTCTGGCTCCATTGACGAGGACCAACGTCACACCCTGCATGACATGGCGAAGGACGGCGAGCTTCGCGAAGGGGTCGGACCAGCCATGGAAATCGGCTACATCACCCTGCTCAGCAACGCACCACCACTGCAAGATCCACGGCTAAGGCAGGCCGTAGCCCTCTCTCTGAATCGCCAGGAAATTAGTGAAAGGGTGAGCTACGGGTTGCGTCAGCCCTTGCGAGCCTTGATTCCGCCCAGCTTGATGACCTCCCCGACCGACAGCTGGCCAAACAACGCACCGGAGCAGGCACGCAGCCTGTTCCGCGAGGCCGGCTATTGCGATGGACGCGCCCTGACACTGCCGCTGACCTTCCGATCCAATGTTCCGGCTGACAAATTGCTGGCTCTGACCTGGCAAGCCCAGATCAAACGCGACCTCAACGACTGCCTTGAGCTTGATCTTGATGGTGTCGAATCAACCACGGTCTATCGGCAGCTGGGCGAAGGAGCCTTCAAGGCCGTCATGCTCGATTGGCGGGGGACCTATCCAGATCCAGAGGCCTACCTCACGCCGTTGCTGAGCTGCGATGACGTCGAAGGAAACATCTGTCGTTCTGGCGAAGCCGCGATAAGCGGGAGTTTTTGGTCCACACCGCTGCTCCAGGACACCTTGCTGACCAGTGACCGTCAGCTTGGGGCCAAACGTGATCAAACCCTGCAGCAACTAGAAACGATCACGGCTGAGGGGTCGGCCTATATCCCTGTCTGGTTGGAATCACCAAGGGCTTGGTCTCAACGCACCATCAGCCAGCCCCAATTCGATGGCAGCGGACACCTCCGCCTCGATCGGCTCGGGAGAACCAAGCCATGAGTCGGTCTGGCAACCTCTTGCGCTACTCGGCCACTCGACTAGCACTGGCACCACTGATGCTTTGGCTGATCGCCAGCCTTGTCTTTCTATTACTTCGGGTAGCACCAGGGGATCCGGTCGACGCTGTTTTGGGAAGTCGCGCACCGGCGGCAGCGAAAGCTGCGATGCGAGCCCAGCTTGGGCTTGATCAATCGCTCCTGCAGCAATACGTGCACTACCTCCAGGGTCTTCTCCATGGAGATCTTGGCCAGGCCTTGATCAATCAAGAGTCCGTCCGCAGCATCATCAATCGCACCCTGCCGGCCAGCCTTGAATTGAGCGTGATCGCCCTGGTTGCGGCTGCCCTGATCGGCTTAAGCATCGGCTTTACCGGCATCGCCAGACCCGAGGGAAAACTCGATCTCGCCGGCCGTCTTTACGGCCTGGGCACCTACGCCCTACCTCCGTTCTGGATCGCGATGCTGGTTCAGCTGCTGTTTGCAGTGGTCCTGGGCTGGCTCCCTGTCGGCGGGCGCTTTCCGCCCAGCCTGATCCCACCCGACGGGAGCGGCTTTTACCTCTTCGACAGCTTCACCACCGGCAATTGGTCAGCCATGAAGGGAGCTATACGCCATCTGATCCTTCCTGCAAGCACATTGGCGTTGCTCCTGAGTGGCACCTTCACCACTGCTTTACGCCTAAACCTGCGCAGAACGCTGCGCAGTGATTACGTCGAGGCCGCACGAAGCCGAGGCCTCAGCGAAACCCAAGTGGTCTTGCGTCACGGTCTCCCCAATGCTCTGCTTCCAGTGCTCACAATCGCTGGAATCACAGTGGCCTCCTTGATCGGCGGCGCTCTGCTCATCGAGGTGACCTTTTCATGGCCGGGCATCGCACTGCGTCTGCAGGAAGCGATTAACCAACGCGACTACCCAGTCGTTCAGGGCATCGTGGTCGTCATTGCTGCACTGGTCGTTCTCGTCAGCGTCACGGTTGATCTCGTGGTTGCGGCACTCGATCCGAGGGTTCGCTATTGAAGATCCTGGACGAGATCAAGGGTGTCCTCACGGTTGAGGCGATGCCAACGAATCCGATCCCGCAAGCCATGGCGAGAGGCCTTGAGCCCTTCGGATGTTTCGACCTGTTGAAGGAAGTGAACCACCTCACCGAGAAAAATATCTTGCACTGATTCCGGCTGAACCCCAACAAGGTCTTCACTCAGTTGGAAGAGATCCTCCGATTGACCCGGCGACGCGTTGGGCTCGATCCGGATCGCCGAAAAATGACTTGCCCCCTCTGCAATGACAGCGCGGCTACTGGGATGCGTGCCAAGAGAGCCCAACACGGTCAGTTGTTCATCGAGGGGAGGTGTAATCAAATCCAGCGTGCCCCCCAACACCATCAACGGCGGAGGTGTTGAACCTGGCCTCGGATCTGGCCACAGCAGGCTGCCAAAGCTGTTGAAGGCCACAACCGCCTCCAACTGCTTCGGACGATCCAGTGCCTTAAGGACGTCACCAGCGGCGAGTTCACACTGAATCAACAACGAGAGGTTCGTCAGTGGGAGATCGCGCAGAGCCTGAGAGCAGGTGCGCGTCAGATCAGACACAGGCTGAGTTCCCATGGCCAGGAGAGCTGTCAGTGCACCTAGGGAATGGCCGATCAACACAACCCGATCCCCAGGAATCGGCAGGTCACCCCTGGCTTGCGCGTCAATCGTGGCGGTCATGTCATCCAGGCGCTGCCTGAGAGCACGCGCTCCATCGAAGGTCTGACGTCCCTCCAAAAGCTCCTGAATCGCTTGGCTGTCACTACCTGGATGCTCTAGGAGAACCACGGACCATCCCGCCCGGGCTAAGCCATCAGCCAACCAATGGAAATGGTCCGGATCCCCACCCAAACCAGGCATCACCAGGATCCAGGAGGAGCGCTGAGCCTGCTCAGGAGTCCAAATCTGCAGATTCAGATCGTCGCGTCGATGCTCGGTTGGTAAGCCGAGATCACGGCGATGAACGTTGGCAGTCGGCAGCTTGGACCTCGACAACAGGGGCGAATCCAAGCGTTCACGAGCCAGCTCTCGCGTGAGCCCTTGCTGGCGCTCCAGCGACTGCTGCCATCGTTGACCAGCCTGAGCCAGGGCATCCAGATCAAGACGCAAGCTGTCGACGGGGAGGGCCTCGAGCACATCCAACGTGGTCACACTGCTGCTTTCGGACAGAAGCCTTTCCAGGGTCTCGAGCACCAGATCGGACGCGCGAGTCGTGCCTGAGTCCACCTGGATCAAGACGCTAAGAGCATTGAGCAACGGCTTTGCCGCCCAGCTACGCAGCATTTGTTGACCAAAGCTTCGCCGTGTCAGCACAGGAGCTTGAAGCAACTTCAGGACGCCCTCACGGCTAGATGGGTCCAGCAGACTCAACCAGGTACCCAACTCAGAACGCTGCCGTCCTCCAGAGCGAACCCATCGGCCGAGGTCATCCACCAAAACCGGCAACACCACACCGTCGATTGCAACTTCCAGGCGCTGGGCTGCGGACACAGACCACGTTCCATGGGCAGTAAGCAGCAGACTGCTCAGCACACCCACTGCGATTCGTCGTCCTGATAAGCGTCCGCCCAGCAACGCCAGACCCCCTGCGGTGGTGGAACCAGTTTCCTCTAGGTCTACGCCATGTGACACGACTGCGTCTTTTGACGTCGATCGGTGCAGGTGGGGTGATCTTTATG
Organism: Synechococcus sp. ARS1019; assembly: GCA_002690325.1. Lineage (GTDB taxonomy): Bacteria > Cyanobacteriota > Cyanobacteriia > PCC-6307 > Cyanobiaceae > Parasynechococcus. Next base: position 10,682 of record NZED01000016.1, on the reverse strand, counting down.
ACACCGCTGGTTTTTCATGCCATTGACTTCTCCGCCAGCGAGGTTGGCAGTGGACTAGCCATTTCGGCGCTCATTGGCACAGCGGTCCGACTCCTCAGCGGCAGCCTGTTGGATCGAGGCCTGAGCTGCTCATGGCCCGTGCGTGGCACCACGATCCTGGCGATCCTCGCGGATTTCATTCTGTTTCGAGCCACGAGCTACCCCAGTTACTTGTTGGGTCAACTGCTGCTTGGCACCGCTGCAGGGCTCTACTGGCCCGCGATTGAGCTGGCAGTCCCTCTGAGCTGCGGACCAATGCCCTCGAGCCGCGGCTATGCCCTCGTGCGCAGTGGTGATGCACTCGGCATCGGCATCGGAGCCCTTATTGGCACTTTGGCAGCGATGGCTGGCGCTCTTCGCTTGGTTTATGGCGTCGAAGCCGTCTGCATGGCCTCTGTGCTGATCCTGATTTCAATCAACCCATTGCTGAGTCAACGTCCAGACCCTGGACAGAGTGCGAATCGTTCTGAGCAAGAGAGCAACCAAAACAGCGGGCGCTTGTCTTGGCTGATGCCTCTGATGCCTGTGCTTGGGGTGAGCGTCGTTGCGACTGGCATTCTTTCGCTTCAGCAAAGCGCCCTGCCTCTGGATCTTGTGCGCGGGGGTCTGGAACGCCCAGGCCTGAGCGAAGGGGCGAGCGGGGCCCTGATCGCTCTGCAACTCGCCCTGCTGGTCATCCTGCAGTGGCCGGTCGGACGTTGGCTCTCTGAGCGTCCGCCAGCCTTCGGTCTCGGACTGAGTCTTTGTTCGTTCAGTGTGGGCTGTCTACTCCTCGGCCTTTCGTCCTTGCTGAGTCAAGGAACCGGCCTTGTGCTGCTTGCGTTGTTACCGATGGCCTTAGCCCAAGCCGCCTTTTTGCCAACGGCAACAGAGGCTGTCATCGAAGAGACCCCTGTCGAACATCGCGGCCTAGCGATGGCTTTGTTTTCACAATGCTTCGCCATCAGTGCCGTTGGCGCACCCCTCATTGCAGGAGCACTCCTTGACCTGCAAGGCCATGGCTTACTGCTCTGGATCTTGATGTCAGGAGCATGTCTGGCTGTTTTACCAACGTTGAAACGGCTACGGCCACGGTTCAAAGCCGATGGAAGTTTGAGTGAGGAGGCACCTCACCCTCAGAACTCACGGCAACACCAGTCGATCGATGTTGTAACAGGGGGTCCAGGCGGTCTCCGTTGAAATCGGTTTCCCTTTTTGGTTTCTTAATTCATACCGACAGAATCCTTTGGATTGCTCCAAAGCAGGACCAACCACCAACAGCTGGGTTGGATCGAGATCCAAACGTTCAGACGTTTGATACGTCGGCTGACGCGAGAGAACGGCCGTGCTGCGCAACCGAAAGGTCATCGCCTGAATCGGGGGAACCATCACGACCAGGAATGCAACTATCGCGATGAACAGCCCATGACACCGACGGAACATGGGCATGGATCTTGCAAACTGATGGAACGAACTTAGCCATGCAGCCAAGCCAGACAACAGTGCAAAGTCCCAAGCTCATCATTCACGCTGGAACGCACAAAACAGCCTCGACCTACATCCAGGAACGATTGCGCTGCAACAAGAAAGAACTACAAAAACTCGGAATCAATTATCAAGATCCCGATCAGACCAAACCAAAAGCGAAGAAACTCGCCGCAGCTCTTTGCAAACAACAATGGCACAAATGGGAGCACCTCTTCAACAACAATCAGGGCAACACCATTCTTTTAAGTGCAGAACAGTTCTGCGTCCCCTTGACGGACGAAGCGACCATTCAATCTCTGGAAGAACTTACCAGAAGGCACCATTACGAACTCATCATCATTATCTTCATTCGCAACCAACTCGACTACATCAACTCGAGATACATTTATTCACTACGTCGTTTTTATCACCACAAAATCTTTGAAGACTTTGTCGAGGATGCCTTGCAGGGAAAACTCGAAGGGGAAAAAGAAACACGAGGCAAAATAACAAAACGAAGTGATGTCTTCGATTTTTGGACGTATTTCCAATCCTTACTTCAAGCACGCGCCAAAGGAACGCGAGTCGACTTTCTCCCATTTAAGAAAAATAATATTGACCCCTTTCTCGCACTGATCCAGCACATCGGGCTCGACCCCCGGCAACCATGGCAGCCCTGCCGAAATCAGCGACACCTGAATCGAAGCCCCGGCACTAGAGGCGTCTGGCTGGCACGCTTATTGAGCCAGCACTTGGCCACTGAAGGGATCAGCCCGAAGCAGATTCACAACTCCTCTCAATTGGTGCTCCAACAAGAGCAACGCCAGCGCTGGAGAGACCCAGCGTTCTGGGGCTACAACCGCAAACTGGCCCGACGGGTGACCCATCACTTTGAGGCCAACAATGAACGATTTGCCCGAATGGTATGGGGAACCACCTGGCAAGAGCAATTTTCCTTTACCAACAATTCACAAGCTCGAAGCCGGAGCATTTATAGGCCACAGTCCATCGGTGAGGAAGAACGTATGCATCGAATCAGCCAAAAAATGCTGAAACGAATCAAAGATCAATGCCGCCAATAATACAATCAAAACAAGAATCAATTCACCAAAAATAATTACCAAAAGGGAAAGCAGCTCAAACCCCCATCAAAGCACCAATCAATAGTGGAGCAATCCAGATCGCAGCGACATATCAATTCGCTTTACGAAGACTTGGCCTACGACAAATCAATAAAGCGGAAAAAGACAACTGGATTCATAATTTCAAAAAGAACGGCCAGCAGTGCTGAGCAGATCTCACGAATCAAAACAAATACAATCCTACAAGTTACATTGATACACCTCCAAAACGAGACCCTGAAACAATGAGACTAAGCTCAAACCCGATTTCTCCCATACATAGAAATATTTTGCCGTTACACCTCTCCATTCAAAATACTTACAAGAAGCCAAGACCACTTAACACCATTAAAGTCATTCCATAACTTATTCATTAGAGCTTAAAACAGCAGAAATTCATCGAAGGTGAACAAATTAGACAGATATACAGCTGGCCAAAGGTATCGTCAGGATCCATCTCGCGCACCCACCTCAGCTGGAACGTACCTATTAATTCATGAACCTTCGAGCTTGCAGGAATCAAGAACTCTGATGCACTCGCCTTCTGGCAAAACGAGTATTTCCACTGAAGCAAAACCTGCGAGCATGAGATGGTTCAGTGGTCTATTTCAATAGCTGACAACCACTAATCAGCCAATTAGACTCATCAAAGACAATAACTTCACTTGAACGGCAAAACTCTGGTTATCGGGATCGTCTCCTTTTTTCTCCTGTTTTTTATTTACGAGTCTTGGCTGATGAGGGGGTTAGCACCCTAAAAATCAGTCATTGCATCCTATAGCCAACATATCGTGATTCAAGATTTACTCTTTTAGTATAATTTGAGTGATGAAGGCGAAACTTCTACAACGAGCTCTCTCCTAAGCATCCGTCAAGCTATCAGAAGAATTGGAGGAAGCCCAACACAAAGATGCAATCGGAAGACCTAAACGTCGCGGTTATTCCGATTTAAGAGGTGCGCCTAAAACACCGGGCAAGGAATGTTTTTAGGCGTACTTTGATCAATATCCGGCATATCCACATCTGGATAAAATCGACATCTCAACGAATGAGAGTTGACTCAATCCTTCAAAAGATTGACAGCAGCCTCTTTTCAACATTTTTCTTGCCAAGACTATTCTGAGCCGCTTGCTCAAATCAAGACCTATTGATCCATCTAGACGTCATCCAAACGCCCTAAATCAGCGACTAAACATTAAAGAGAAATTCCATAACATCCCCTTCGGCAACAACATATTCTTTCCCTTCACTTCGCAGCCAACCCTTGTTACGAGCTTCGGCCAGCGAGCCTGCTTCCAATAGCTTGTCCCATCCGATGGTCTGAGCGCGAATAAAGCCTCGCTCAAAATCGGTGTGAATCACGCCAGCAGTTTGTGGTGCCGTCATCCCTGCACGGAAAGTCCAAGCTCGGGTTTCTTTTTCACCGGTTGTGAAGTATGTGCGCAGACCTAATAACCGATAGGTGGCTTTAATCAGACTCTGCAACCCCCCTTCTTTGACCCCTAAACCATCGAGATAGTCGGCTCGTTCCTCATCGCCAAGCTCGATCAATTCAGCCTCAACCTGCGCTGAAATTCGCACGGTCTCAGCACCTTCTTTGGCAGCCAGTGCGATCACTTCCTCGCAAAAGCCGTTGCCATCAGCCAGGTCGTCTTCACTGACATTGGTGGCATAGATGATCGGTTTAGCAGTTAACAAACCCAACGGCTTGATCAGCGCGTTTTCCTCCTCAGACATCTCAATGCTCCGCGCAGCACCACCCTTCTCCAACACGGTCTGAATGCGCTCGAGTGCAGCGTCTTCAATCTGCGCCTCCTTGCTTGTGCGCATTTGTTTTTTGAGGCGTTCACGACGCTTTTCAATCTGGGCCAAATCAGCAAGACCCAGCTCCAAGTTGATCACCTCAGCATCACGGGATGGTCCGATCGCTCCGGAGACATGGATGACGTCATCATCCTCAAAGCAACGAATGACATGGACGATGGCGTCCACTTCTCGAATGTTGGCCAGGAATTTGTTACCAAGCCCCTCTCCCTGACTGGCTCCCTTCACCAGACCAGCGATGTCAACAAATTCCATCCGCGTGGGGATGGTGTTCTGACTCTTGCTGAGGGCCGTCAGTTTCTCAAGACGGGGATCTGGAACGGCCACAGTGCCGACGTTCGGCTCAATGGTGCAAAACGGAAAATTGGCAGCCTGAGCCTGCGCATTGGCGACCAGAGCGTTGAACAAAGTGGACTTGCCAACATTGGGCAGCCCGACGATTCCGGCTTTAAGCATCGCCGAAATTTAACCGTTGTCGGTCAGCTTCCCGACTGACTTTCCCCAGGAGTCCTGACAACAGGCGAGACTGTTATGAAGTTTTGTAGCCCAATGGTGCAACTCAAGCAGCGAGCCAGCGCAGCCGACGTTGCTCCTTCCAGGGTTCCTGGGCTGCTAATGCGTCAACCAAAGCGTCGCCTTGGTGTGGCTGTGCTCTCAGGCATTGCCATCCTGGCAGCCGGAGTTGCAGCGGTTCGACTCGGCCCTTGGGCGACATCTGGCCGTGATGTGACGCCCTATGTCGTCGAAGCCAGCCGTGGCTCTCTGGCCGGTGTCATCACAGCGAGTGGTGAGCTTCAAGCCATCCGCAGAGTCAATGTGAGCCCTCATCAACAAGGGCTCCTTGAGAGCTTGATGGTCGATGAAGGCGACAAGGTGCAAAAGGGCGACATCCTCGCGCTAATGGATCGTGGCGATTTCGACGATCGTTTGAGTGAGCGCCAAGCTCTCCTCCGTGAGGCTGAAGCCACCTTCAATAGTCGTGAGGACGAGTTCCTGCGGCGTCAACAGCTCTATCGCCAAGGAGTCTTGAGTGCGATCGATTTCAATCGCGCTCGCAACTTGCGACTGGCCAGTGAAGCTGCACTCATCGCCGCCCGTGAACGGGTTGAGCAACTGGAAACAGAGGGCCGAGAACTACTGATCAAGGCACCTTTCAGCGGCCTAGTGACTCGCCGTTTTGCCGAACCGGGATCTTTCGTTACCCCCACAACAACGGCATCGGCCACAGCGGGTGCCAGTAGCTCCTCGATCGTTGAACTCTCACAAGGTTTGGAGGTTGTGGCGCGTGTCCCCGAAAGTGACATCGGCCGGGTCAAAGTCGGGCAGAGCGCCACGGTGCGCGTTGATGCCTATCCGGATCAACGCTTCGATGCGATCGTCGATGAAATCGCCCCACGAGCTGAAAAAACAGACAACGTCATTTCCTTCGACGTGAAACTGCGCTTCCCCGAGACCGCAAACACACTGTTGATCGGTATGACCGCTGACGTGGGTTTCGAAACCGGGCGCAGTGCCCCCAAAACGTTGGTCCCCACGGTGGCAATCGTCACCGAGGCCGGCGAGCCAGGACTTTTGCTGATCGGAAAAGATCAGGAGCCGACGTTCACTCCGGTGGAACTCGGCAGCAGCAGTGGCGATCAGACCGCAATCTTGAATGGTGTCGAACCGGGCACCCGCGTGTTCATCGATCTCCCTCCCTGGGCCAAGCAGAACCGCGACTGATTCCCCTTTGATCCCACCGCCTGACCGCAACGATGCCTGAGGCCGCCGAAAAGCCACTCTTGTTACTTGTGGACGGCCACTCCCTGGCGTTTCGCAGTTTTTATGCCTTCAGTAAGGGTGGTGAAGGCGGTCTAGCCACCAATGACGGTCGCCCCACCAGCGTCACCTACGGCTTCCTTAAATCTCTGCTGGACACCAGCAAAACCCTGCAGCCCCAAGGGGTCGCGATCGCCTTCGACACAGCGGAGCCGACTTTTCGCCACAAGACCGACCCGAACTACAAGGCCCATCGAGATGTCGCCCCGGATGTGTTCTTCCAGGATCTCGACCAGCTTCAGCAGATCCTGCGCGACCAACTTCAGCTGCCCCTGTGCATGGCCCCAGGTTTTGAGGCCGACGATGTGCTCGGCACCTTGGGCAACCGTGCGGCGGATTCAGGCTGGAGAGTGCGCATCCTCTCTGGCGATCGCGATCTGTTCCAGCTGGTGGACGATCACCGCGACATCGCTGTGCTTTACATGGGAGGCGGTCCCTACGCCAAAAGCAGCGGGCCAACTCTGATCCGTGAGGAGGGAGTGGTCAGCAAGCTCGGCGTGATGCCCAACAAGGTGGTGGACCTCAAAGCCCTCACTGGGGACAGTTCCGACAACATTCCGGGCGTTAAAGGGGTTGGCCCCAAAACCGCGATCAATCTGCTCAAGGAAAACAGCGATCTTGATGCTGTTTACGCGACGCTTGAGCAGGTTGAGGCCGAGGGACCTAAGGCAAGCCGTGGCGCAATCAAAGGTGCCCTGAAGGGGAAATTGCGCAACGATCGCGAGAACGCCTATCTCTCACGCAAACTCGCGGAAATTCTGGTTGATATCCCTTTACCAGAGGACCCCACGTTTCCCTTGAAAGCGGTGGATGGCGATGGGCTCAGTGCCCGGCTCGAGGATCTGGAACTCAACAGTCTGCTGAGACAAGTCAATGGATTCATCGCCGCCTTTTCGGAAGGCGGTTTTGGAGCCAATGCTGAGCAAGCCAATGCAGCTCCCCGCAACGGCAAGAAAGCAAGTAAAACCCCAGCCGCCAGGCCCCCATCAGCTGAAGCAAAGGAGTCAGAGCAATCCAACGACTCAAATACCGACGACGCCACTCCACAGCTACGTCCTGAACTGATTCAAAGCCCGGAAGCTCTGGAGACCCTCGTCCAGCGGCTGATGGGCTCCACCGACGCCACAGCACCCGTGGCGCTTGATACCGAGACCACGGATCTCAATCCATTCAAAGCAGAGCTCGTCGGTCTCGGCCTCTGCTGGGGGGAGGCACTCGATGCATTGGCCTACATCCCAATCGGTCACAAGGGTGATGACCCAAGTGCTCAAGAGCAACTCCCCCTCGAAACCGTGCTCACAGCACTTGCCCCCTGGCTGAGCAGCGCAGATCACCCCAAGACACTCCAAAACGCCAAGTACGACCGGCTGATCCTGTTGCGACACGGACTGGCCCTCGGCGGGGTCGTCATTGACACTCTGCTGGCTGACTATCTGCGCGACGCCGCCGCTAAACACGGTCTCGAGCTGATGGCAGAACGTGAATTTGGCTTCAAGCCCACCGCCTTTACCGATCTGGTCGGCAAAAAACAAACGTTCGCTGACGTGCCGATCGAGCCAGCCAGCATCTACTGCGCCATGGATGTGCATCTAACGCGGCGTCTGGCTCTGTTGCTTCAAAGCCAGCTGGAAACGCTCGGCCCCCAGCTGCTGAAATTGCTTCAACAGGTGGAACAACCGTTGGAACCTGTGCTGGCAGAGATGGAAGCCACGGGCATCCGCATTGATGTGCCGTATCTCAATGCACTCTCCACAGAGGTTGGAACCAACCTCGAGCATCTGGAGAGAGAAGCCCGAGAGGCTGCAGGGATTGAATTCAACCTGGCCTCACCAAAACAGCTCGGCGAGCTGCTGTTCGACACCCTCGGGCTGGACCGAAAAAAATCGCGCCGTACCAAAACCGGTTACAGCACAGACGCCACGGTGCTGGAGAAGCTCGANAACGACCATCCAGTGGTGCCTCTAGTGCTTGAACACCGGGTGTTGAGCAAATTGAAGAGCACTTANATCGATGCGTTGCCGCAATTGGTGGAGGCAGAAACAGGACGTGTACACACCGATTTCAATCAAGCGGTCACAGCAACAGGGCGGCTCAGCAGCAGTAATCCGAACTTGCAGAACATTCCGGTGCGAACCGAATACAGCCGTCGCATTCGCAAAGCCTTTCTGCCTCAAGACGGTTGGACATTGCTCAGTGCCGACTACTCACAGATCGAACTCAGGATCCTGACTCACCTGTCTGGGGAAGAGGTCCTACAGGAGGCGTATCGAACCGGTGACGACGTCCACGCTTTGACAGCCAGGCTGTTGCTAGACAAAGACGAGGTCACAACCGATGAACGTCGTCTCGGCAAGACGATCAACTTTGGCGTGATTTATGGGATGGGAGCCCAGCGCTTTGCCCGTGAAACCGGCGTGTCGCAAGCAGACGCCAAGGACTTTCTCGCGAAATACAAGCAGCGCTATCCAAAAGTGTTCGCCTTTCTGGAACTCCAGGAAAGGCTGGCTTTGAGCCGCGGCTACGTCGAAACGATCCTCGGTCGGCGTCGACCCTTCCACTTTGATCGCAACGGCCTCGGCCGACTGCTCGGCAAGGATCCACTGGAGATTGACCTTGATGTAGCCCGGCGCGGCGGCATGGAGGCTCAACAACTTCGTGCCGCAGCGAACGCCCCGATCCAAGGCTCCAGCGCCGACATCATCAAGGTGGCGATGGTTCAGCTTCAGGCAGCNCTGAGGAGCCAGGCGTTACCAGCGCGACTCTTGCTGCAAGTGCACGATGAACTTGTACTCGAGGTGGACTCCGATGCCCTTGAAACCACCCGTGAACTGGTGAAATCCACCATGGAAAATGCAGTCAAACTGAACGTACCGCTGCTGGTGGATACAGGAGTGGGCAAAAACTGGATGGAAGCGAAGTAACCGCACTTCAAAGAAAAAAGGGGGCCTATAGCCCCCCCAAAAAACTTCAAAACACCAAGCGATTGATTCCTATCAAAGCGNCTCAAGCCCATTGAGCTGAGACNCCGACAGGTCACCTTCCAGCAGTTTGAAGACCGGATCNGGCAAAGCTGCTAGGCACTCAGGCTGAAGAGAACGAATCTGAGCAGGATCAAACTCACTTGCGACAATTTGATTCATTTTCTTGCCTTGCTCTGCAGTCATACCTTCTAGGGCTTTGGGCTTGAGCTCGGTGACAACATCTTCATCCATCTTACCGATCAATTTAGGTTTCAGTTCGCCAAATTGGTCTGCATCAATTTGACTAATTAATTGATCGGGCAAATTATTAAACTTCTTCGGCTTAAACCCTGTAAAAGCATCTGGATTGATTTCACCAAATGCAGCCGGATCCATCTCAGCAAGTAGATCATTCGGTAGCTTCTTGAGCTGACCGGGTTGAAAGCCCTGAAAAGCTTCAGCCGGCATAACTTCGAAAGCACTGGGCTGAATCCCAACAAACAAATTGGGCTTCAAATTCTCCATCTGATCGGCACTGATGCCCCCAATCGCCTCCGCAGGCAAAGACTCAAATGTCTTGGGCTTAAAGCCACTCATGGCGTCAGGTGGAAGCTCCTGGAATGCTTTCGGCTCGAATTCTGCAAAGAAATCCTTGGGCAATTTTTTGATATGCCCNGGCTGAAAGCCTCCAAAAGCTTCAGGGGGTAATGCATCAAATTGATCAGGCTGGAGTCCACCTACCACCTTCGGCGGCAGCGCAGCGAACTGCTCAGGCTTAAATCCACCCATTGCATCTGGAGGCAACGTTCCAAAGGTCTGAGGATTAAACCCACCCATTGCATTAGGAGGGAGTTCCCTAAATTCATTTGGATTGAATTCAGCAAAGAATTCTTTGGGAAGCTGCTTGATATGTCCAGGCTGAAAGCCTCCAAAAGCTTCCGGCGGAAGCGCCTCAAACTGATCGGCTTTGAAACCACCAACGACATTTGGGGGTAGTTCAGCAAACTGTTCAGGCTTGAACCCACCGATCGCATCTGGCGGTAGCTCTGCAAATTGATCTGGCTTGAACTCACCGACCGCCTCTGGCGGCAGCTCTGCAAATTGATCTGGCTTGAACCCACCGATCGCATCTGGCGGTAGCTCTGCAAATTGATCTGGCTTGAACCCACCGATCGCATCTGGCGGTAGCTCTGCAAATTGGTCTGGATTGAAGCCTCCAATAGCTTCAGGAGGCAAGGCCCCGAATTGATCAGGATTAAAGCCACCGATGACGTCCGGTGAAAGCCCTGCGATGTCTTCGGGCTCAGCTCCCCCAGGAGCCAAGCCACCGGGCAATGGCGGTGGTTGTGGGGCTCCCGGTGGTGGTGCGATCGGAACGCTGCCGCCTGGAGCACCGCCACCTGGGACACCGGGTCCACCTGGGCCACCTGGGCCGCCGGGTCCACCTGGGCCGCCGGGTCCACCTGGGCCGCCG
>NZED01000048.1 GCA_002690325.1 Synechococcus sp. ARS1019 | reverse complement strand
GCAAGCCTGTCTGCTGAAGCCGGCAGCTACTTCGACATGGTGATCAGCGCCATCAGCTGAACCCTATCTGCTTGATCGTTCAAAACAACACACATCCTTCATCATGAAGTCCGTCATCACCACTGTTGTCGGTGCAGCCGATAGCGCTTCCCGCTTCCCCTCTGCCTCCGACATGGAGTCCGTTCAGGGTTCCATCCAGCGTGCAGCTGCACGTCTGGAAGCTGCTGAAAAGCTGGCTTCCGGCTACGACGCCATTGCTCAGCGCGCTGTTGACGCTGTGTACGCCCAGTACCCCAACGGTGCTACCGGCCGTCAGCCCCGTGCATGTGCCACCGAAGGCAAAGAGAAGTGCAAGCGTGACTTCGTTCACTACCTGCGTCTGATCAACTACTGCCTGGTCACCGGCGGCACCGGCCCCCTGGACGAGCTGGCTATCAACGGTCAGAAAGAGGTCTANAAGGCCCTCAGCATCGACGCNGGCACCTACGTTGCTGGTTTCTCCCAGATGCGTAACGACGGCTGCGCTCCTCGCGACATGAGCCCCCAGGCTCTGACCGCCTACAACACCCTTCTGGACTACGTCATCAACTCCCTGGGCTGATCCAATCAGTTCAATAGTTTTTGACTGAATAGCAAACATGGGGTGAGCTATTTATTAGCTCACCCCTTTTTTGTACAGANCNNAAACCGAAGACAATCGAAGCAATAGTTGATGCACATCTCATCAACAAATAAGTCAAAAGTGTTTAAAAAGTGCCACATCTATTTGATGTGCATCAATAGCCCTTGATTTTCCTTGGGCGATGTGGCCATTTCTATAAACATCACCCCTTTTAAAACAATGCTCGGCTCAGAAACAAGCCTAAAAGCACTCACCTCAGCCACACGCACTGGCCCTGCTTCTTACTCAACCAAAAGCAAGGCTGGCAAAAACACTGCTCCACGCACTGTTGCAGGCGCAATTGCTGAATACAAGCGCAATCATTGCTCCTCGATGGGGATTGGGATTGGCCCTCGCCTTCACTCCGAATGTCCCTTTGGAGTCACTTTTGATCAGTACAGTCCTGACAATCGTGCCGCCCTTGAGCGCGTGATTGCAGCAGCTTATCGTCAGGTACTTGGCAACCTACCNCCAACNGANAACCAGCGCGAAACCTCACTAGAAGTGAGGCTTCAGAATGGAGAAATCACTGTTCGTGATTTCGTGAACGGTTTGGCAAAGTCTGATTTCTATAAATCAAACTTCTTCCATTCTGTTGGTGCGCAACGTGGCGTTGAATTGAACTTCAAGCATTTGCTTGGCCGGGCTCCTCTGAACCAGGCAGAAGTTCAAGACCATATCAAGCTACAGGCTGAGGAAGGTTTTGATGCACTCATCGATAAGCTGACCGACTCTGCTGAGTACACAGAGGTCTTTGGGTCAGACATCGTCCCCTATGAAAGAACTCACGATTCTTACGCAGGGATGTTTACCCGCTCCTATAACCTGATGAGGGAATTAGGTGGCACAAAAGTCGCTATCAGCGATAATTCACAGGGGCAAAAAAGCCGCACAGTCAATACACTCTCAATTGCGGCAAGAGAAGGCAAAGANCCAGTGAAGTTCTCCTATACAAAGGTGACTCGCACACCAGTCAAGCTGCCCGAACAACAATATGCTGGTCATCAAACACCGAAGCTAAACGCTTACGTTGAGTTCCGCCCATTTGGAGTTCACTTCTGATTCGATCAGAAGACATTTCATGACCTTCTCTGCCCCATCATCAGATGGGGCATTTTTTTGGTCAAGACAAAGGCATGACGAGTTCATCTCTCAAATCTTGGATCAATTAAAGTAGTTCAACGCAAGNGACTGACTGGNCCGTGAACCAAACAGATTTGAATCAGGACATGGGGAATGTTGGAAAGTTAACTGAACAAGAAGCGTACGAACTNGCAGAAACACTAAAGCAAAAATTAGCCGAAAAGCAGATTCCTGATTCCAATCAGGAATCCCTTAAACAGATGGTCGCAGGCCTTGGAGATGATCGGGGAGCTCTACGGTTAACNTTTGCTCAAAGCCTGGGAAGCGTGGGAGAAGCCGCAATACCAATATTATGTGATGCCCTTAANAACAGCCCCAATGTGATCATTCGACGGGCCTCAGCAAAAACACTNAATCTNATTGGAAGCNAAAAAGCACTGCCAAACTTACTTGAAGCATTCACAACAGACGAGGATCCTGTTGTCCAAGGTTCATCAGCAGGAGCCATGGCGACCATTGGAATACCCGCNATTGAATCTCTATTAACAATACTNANCCAAAAAGATTGCAGTGCTTTCCAAGTTGGGTTGATTAATTTAGCACTTAGCTTCATTGGATCAAAAGTACCTGATGCATTCAATCAGGCCACTAAGTCAGATCATCCTGAAATTAGAATTGCTGCTTTAACAGTTTTAGCCGAGCAGATTCAAGCCAAAACCAACCCACGGGCTGAAGAATTACTTCTTGAGGCTTTTCAAGACCAAAACAGTGAAGTAAGGGCTGAAGCTGTCACTATGGCAGGAAAAACACTGGAAAGCAGTGATGTTCATAACACACTGACAACAATGCTCCAAGATNAATCTGCACAAGTACGAAAAAACACAGCCCTTTCGTTAATGAAGATGGAGGCAGTAGAATCCATAGAAGATATAGACAACGCAATCTCGATAGAAACAGACGAACAAGTAAAAGCCGTGATGACTGTTGCTCTCAATCAATTAAAGAGAAGTTTAGATTGATTAGATTGCATTTAAACTTTCATATCGAGCCAGGCTGGACTGTGCAACTTCACGGATCAAAGAATCCTTCGAAGTGTCGTTTGCAAGACCTTGGAGACAATCGACTACCAAGGGAGAATCAAGTTCAGCCAACGCCATTGCAGCCGCTTGCACATGAGCAATATTGTCCCGATCACATGCCTTGATCAACAAAGGNACCACCCGATCTTGCTCCGATTGCTGTTTCGATAGATGACCAAGGGTCATCAAAGCAGACTGGGCGACAACGGCATTCTGATCATCAAGTGCATTTTCCAGGACATTGATTGTTTCAGNAGCGAACGAGTCATCTGGATAATTAACAGAGACTTGAACAATAGCTTTAATACAACAAGCCCTTACTGTTCCATTGTCTGAAGACTCAAATAAGTCCAAAAGCTTTGGGACAACCTGATGCCCAAGCATTCCTATACCTTTGACAGCNGTACGATACACAACAGGATCTTTATCGTGCATTAATTCAAAAAACCGAGGCACTGCAACATCAAAATAATTTTGAGCTAAGAGCAAACATGCCTCTGCACGAATATTAGGATTAGGATGCGAGATATCTTCAAGAAGAGATTCTACAGACTGCAAGGATTCAGTCATTTTAACGAACCATTATTTTATCACTGCATCTTAGCATTATCTAGAATGCCAAGAATCCAGTGAATGACTCTAAGGGAGATTCATGAATCACAAAATCTCAATCGAGCGCGAACACAAGGATCTTGATCATCAAGGAAGTGATTGAAAAGATCTTTATTGACCTGCATCTTATGATGACTCAGCTTATCTAGGATCATNAGAAAAACATACCGACANTCCCATGGCGGAGAAGTNGTTGGATCAAGAAATTCATATAGCTTGCATGGAAATAAGTTTGGGAATAATTGCCCATAAGCATAGATTGCCGCAGCTCTGCTTTTTTGGAACTGTGGCCTTTGATTTTNAATTGCAGAATTTAGGAGATGAGAGATGTACTCCATTGCAACTTCAGACCAGTCCGACCGAGAGCCAAACAAACGGATAAAGAAATAATGAGCACCATAATCATTATGAGCCTCACTCTCCCATTCTCTTTTCAAAATAGGAAAAATAAGATCTGCCGATGGAAAGCTTTTTAAAGCTTTTAATGCCAAATAGCAGCGACTAAAGTCGGTATGGAAAAGATCTCGAACAAGAAAATCCGGAGATGGATCATTGTCGTACCGATGAACAAGTTCAATCAAATCCGGGGAGTCATCCAATACGAAATCAATCAACTCAAGGTCTTTCAATGACAAATCATCTTGATCCTTATGCTTAATCAACGTCCTGCAAGCTCGCATCCGGAAAGCAGGAGAAACAGGTGCTTTGATGACAGAGGGAAGCAGCTGCACAGCTCCTGCATCGATAATGTCCTGAATGGCACATTGCCGATCCATTTGATTTGGAAGCATCAAATGGTCAGTTAATGTTGAAACTATTTTTGAATCATTAGTCAATTGTGCAATGGCAGAGATTGCAGCACCCCTAACACCAGCGGTCTCCGAGAATTGAAACTGCTGAACTTTCTCAACGCTATGTTGAACATTCAAAGCAGCCAAGTACTGTATTAAAACTCGCTGATTTTGAAAAGGGTCATCAAGAAGCTCAAGCACTCTTGCAATTAACTTGGGCTCTGAGCATTTCATACGTTGCAGAGCCCAAACCGTATTCTCTACAAGATATTGATCGTCTGACCAAAGGCACTTAGCAATAGCNGGAATAGAATTAACACAACCCAATNGAGCAAGCACCTCTACNGCTTTTCTTTTCGCAATCTTGATCGGCTGATCGTTATNATTATATTCAAGCAAACAACAGAGAACATTTTCAGTCTCTTCGCCAGGACAATTAATCAAATGTGCTGCTGCCATATATACATCACTTTGTGACTCCAGCTCCTTGACAGGAGAACGTATTATCTCACGAGCATGGTCGCAAGTCAGGCCAGGATGAATATTATCGAACCGTCCTGCCATAACGCAGAAAAACACTTTAATTATTCTACGGGATGGATTCAATTGACTTCATTAAACTCAAGATTTCTATCAATTTTTGATCTTTTCAGGTAAGATCAAAACGTCAACTTTTCAAAAACCCAATAAAGATATGGGTCCTTTCTCTAACAGGCAATTCACAATTCAGATCCAATCTGTGCGGCGTACAAGGCCTTCCATATCCTGCCAATTTCAAATCCCCTTCAACCAACTCAGCGCCAGCTTTCGCGCAATGAATCGAAGCGGACTAAAAATTGTNAATGTTCAGGGATTAGGGAGTCAACCATCACTCCCANTCATTGAGCCAGAGAAAANAACAATTCGTGATTCAAAGCCAACTAAAAACCCTGAACGTAAAGNAGAAGCNAATAATAAGTCGAAAGAATCGTCCAATCAAAACAAAAAGACNAATCCNAGANGACGTCAGCGCAGAAAATAAGGCTTCTAAGGNAAAAGGCTATCCTCTAACTTCAAATACACCATCNTCAGGTCGACCCATTTTTAGNGCAGTCCAATTAATACCCTCGAGAAAGCGTTCTGGATCCTCGCACTCAACAACATCNACACCCCAGAAACCCAACTGAAGAGGTGAACCTGGGGTCCCNGGAGTATCTTTACGACCACCAAGAGCAATCCACTTGTGATTTGCACTATGGCCAAGTTTTTGACGGAAAGATTTCCAGGCCTTGATGAGTTCTAATGCCATCGCATCAGCATCGAGTGGTGACTCAATTTGTACTAACCAATGGGGATGACTTAGTGATTTCGNCGATGTTAAAGTAGTAGATGAATTAATTAAGCCCTCTGCCAACATTTCTGCCGATAGAGCAGGTAAATCATCAGCAACGATCTGAAGGTTATGAGAGATGATGAAAACAGTCATGTCGAAGTACTATGGTCAGACAAAGATTGGAAAGGTTGATCGCACTCGGCTATGGAGAAAGGTTTGACTTCTCATCAAAATAATGTATCGGATAATCAAGGCTATCCAGACAATGGCATTCAGCTGAGTGAAGAGGAAGCGTTTGATCTTGCTTCCCACCTCAAGGCGAGGTTAAAAGCAGGATTAACAATTGAATCAGATCCTGATTCAATAGCCGCAATGATAGCGGGGTTAGGTGACTCACGAGGTCTACTCCGCTTGAGGTTCGCGGACAGCCTTGGTTCCGTTGGATCTGCAGCCGTTCCGGCGTTATGCCAGGCAATGCGCAATAGTGAGCAGGTGACCGTCAGAAGAGCAGCTGCAAAAACGCTGACTTTGATTGGAGACCCATCAAGCATCCCTGATCTCGTATCCGCGCTTCTTGATGATCCTGATTCTGTGGTTCAAGGCTCGGCAATGGGTGCCATGGCGGCAATCGGGCCAGAAGCAGTTAATGCAATTTTGGATATTTTAAATAATCCAGAATCTACAGAGATGCAACTTGGCCTTGCAAATTGGGCACTTGCATTTATCGGTGATCAAGCTCCCGAAGCTCTTAAAGAAGCTGCTAATTCGGAAAGCGCTATCATCAGAAAAGCAGCTATATCCGCACTAGGGAGTCAAATTCAATCACTCAATGACAATGAAGCAAAAGTATTGCTGCAAAATTCACTGATCGATTCATGCTCTGAAATACGCGCAGAAGCGGCAACACTTCTTGGAAAACTGGAAGACTCAGACTGGGCAGAGCCTTTATTGATCCCAGCTCTCTCAGATACAGACAGCTGGGTCAGAAAAAACAGTGCCTTATCATTGATGAAGCTAAAATCACAAGCTTCAATCCCTTTTCTCNAAGAACGGACTCAACTTGAAACCGATCAAGTTGTGCTTAAGGTTTTAACGTTGGCACTAAAACAAATAAGAGTTGATTGATCTTGAGCATAAAAAAAGAGGATGCAATGCATCCTCTTGTCTTCTGATTTGTGGTTAAGGCTCAGGAGAGAGCATTAATCACGTAGTCCAGGTAGCTC
The DNA here is from genome assembly GCA_002690325.1 of Synechococcus sp. ARS1019. Taxonomy (GTDB): domain Bacteria; phylum Cyanobacteriota; class Cyanobacteriia; order PCC-6307; family Cyanobiaceae; genus Parasynechococcus. The sequence continues at coordinate 25,175 of NZED01000048.1, read as the reverse complement.
TTGAACTCGTTCAGAGCCTGAGGGCTCATGTCGCGAGGTGCGCAAGCACGATCGCGGGTGTAGGTGAGAGCCTCAACATAAGGTCCGGTTGGAAGGCCCAGGCTGCGATACACCTCACGGGCGCCAGCAATGCCCCACTCATCCAGAGGACCAGTGCCGCCAACAACCAAGCAGTAGTTGATCAAACGCAGATAGTGGCCGAGGTCGCGNTAGCACTTGTCCACTTTGACCTGGTTCTCACCGGCTTCACCTGGCTGCTTGAGGTAGGCGTACTTGTTGAAGCAAGCATCGCCAGCTTCACGAGTGACGTTGTCAAGACCGGCGGCCAGCTTTTCAGCAGCTTCCAAACGTGCAGCAGCACGCTGGATGTTGCCCTGAACGGCCTCAAGATCATTCTGAGAAGGGAAGCGACCTGCTGCGTCAGCAGCAGTCACAACGGTGGTAACGACGGACTTCATGAGCTGTGTTCCTTAAGGGGAGGGATAATCTGAAATGAAAGCGAAAACCGCTCAGGCAATAGCGCCGATCACGCGATCGAAGTATGAGCCGGCTTCAGCGACCAAGGAAGAACAATCGCCTTGTGTGGTTTCCATTTTGCGGAAACGCTTGCCTCCCAGTGCAGCGGTGTTGGTCTCACCAATGTGAGCCGTGGCAGAGGCCTTCATGATTGCGACCGCACGGGCAGCAGACTGTGTAGGAACACCCAGTGCGATGTAGGTCTCTTTCAGACCATTCAAGCAACGGTCATCCAGGACAGAAGCATCGCCAGCAAGCAGGGCGTAGCTGATGTAGCGAAGAACGATTTCACCGTCACGCAGGCATGCAGCCATACGACGGTTCGGGTAGCAGTTGCCACCAGCCTGGATCAGACCGGTGTTCTCACAAATCATGCCGGTCACAGCGTCAGAGACGATGCAAGAGGCGTTGGAGGTGATGGCGTTCACAGCGTCCAAGCGCTTGTTGCCGTTCTGAACGTAGGACCGCAGGCCAGCAAGCTCGCTACCACCTACAGGCGCAGTTTTAGCGTCAGCGCTGACGACCGAACGGGAGAATGCGTCGAGCATTGGGGCCAGACAGTGTTGTAGAGAGAAGGCTTCTCTTCCCGTGAGGTAGCCGAGGTGCAATCACTTCAAGAAGTGGCTTGACAACACGGTTTTGAACCCATCGGGCCGGAAGCTCCCAATCAAACTAAGCCGGTTCATTGAAGTGCAGCCGACGGAACAGCGGATTACGCAAGAGTTCGTCACCTTGTGACGTTCTGCTCCACCGCAACGGCCAGGCGCGCGTCAACAATCGCGTGACCTGATCAGGTCACAAAGGCATCCCAATGCTGAGAGCAGCTAGCTCCGATAGGTATCCAAACGCAACACGCAAGACTCTGTTGCCTTGGTTGACAAGGTAGTCTGCATTTCATCGTTTTTATTGACACGAAGGAGATGACAGAGCAAGACGACAAAATACCAACCGTTGAAGAACTGCAAGAAACGATTGAAGAGCTATCTACTTATCGAGAACGGCTTTTTAACGACGTGATCGGTTTAGGAAAAAAATTACGCCTATCCCAAAAGAAGATTGATGCCACTGTCAAAGAGCATCCCGAGCTCAACCGGATCGATGAAATNCTTGCTCAGCTAAAAGCNCAATGTGACGCTCAATCCATCAGCTCATGAATCGATTTGATCCTCCACCGATGACGATGGCGGACTTCTTCGAAGCAAGTCGAGGGACGTGGCTGAACCGCCGAGTCGTTCACCATATCGATTGCCAAGATGATGAGATGGCTGATTCCAATCTGATTATTGAACCCTTTAATAACGCCGACCCAGTCGTCGAAAAAGTCTGCACAGCATTAAATATCGAAATCAGCAAAGCCTCTGGCGGAGCAAGGTTTTGGTGGGAAAGCAATTTAATGAAAGAAGCTCGTAACGATGACTACGCAGCGGTTGTCGTCGACGCCCCAAATCCTCAAGATCCCAAAAGGGGTTTTTTACTGCGAGACGTTGGATACGTTGAAAAAAAATCTGTCATTAGTACCTACTCATTTGCAGACGACGGTGTTTTAACCATCAAAACTCGTTACGACACCAATATCGGTATCGAAAGGTGTTGGTTCGTCAACGATCAAATCAGGATGCGCGTGAGTTCAGTGCAATTTCTAGATGGTGTTGCAATGACGACTTATTGCACAGAATTTCGCTGTCCAAGTGAAGAAGATATTGAATCAATTTCAGCCGCTGCACGGAAAAGAGCTGATCTTTCACCCACATCAAAATGAACAAAAGCCATGTTTGACCCTTTTCTCGAGGAACTGAATCTGGGNATCGCCAAGCGAGGCGGCACTGCTTTAGAAGTTCCGGATGGCCTAGAGCAATGTGAATCCAGAAAGAACAAAAGCATCATTCGCAGTTGGCTTTGGCAAGTCCCTGGCTTTCGACGATGGAGGGTCACAAGGCTTGATGCTGGCGACAGCTTGCAAGTTCTGAATTCAGTTGCATACCCAGATCACAGCCTCGATCACCCTTTGATGGGTGTTGATCTGCTTTGGTTTGGCGCCAGACAAAAACTTGTCGCGGTTCTCGATTTTCAGCCACTTATTCAAGACCCCAACTATCTCGATCGCTACTTCACTGGTTTAAGGGATCTCAATCGACGTTTTCCAGATCTCAACGGCGAAGAAACCATGCGCTCGTTTGATCCAAACCAATATTTCTCACCCTGGCTGCTGTTTTGCCGAGGTGGCGCTGAACAAGCCGAGGGATCTCTTCCAGCGGCTTTCTCTGCCTTTTTAGACACTTATTGGTCGATGCACGACCAAGCAGCAAGCGAGTCTCAACTTCCGAAAGCTGAGGTGGAGCGCCTACAGGACGCCTACGACGTTTACAGCGCTGAACGTGATCCAGCCCATGGACTATTCACCAGTCATTTCGGGAAAGACTGGTCAGACCGTTTCCTGCATGAGTTCCTTTTTCCCGCAAGCCAGCATCAATGAGCTTCCATCACCGCCAGACCAGCCTGGATCCCGTACAAATCGATGGATGGCGTTGGCAACCCTTTCTCGACAGCGCCATCGAAGCGCTGCAACCCCTTCAACCCGAGCCCTATCCAGTCCCGGAAACGTTTCTCCAAAAGGAGGGTGTCACAGGATCGAAGGCCAAACCCGTAGCCGTCACCACCGCCACCTGGGCATGCAAAACCGCAAAGTTGCGGCAGGTTCGTTCAGCCTGTGTCGAAGCAGGAGCGGCCGCATCCGTTCTGAATTTCGTCATCAATCCGAGCTCCAACTACGACCTGCCCTTCTTTGGTGCTGACCTCGTCACCCTTCCAAACGGACATCTTCTGGCGCTCGATCTACAACCTGTCGATAAGAGCGACAACCGGCACACGGAACCGGTCTGGGAACGCCTCGTACCACTTTTTGAACGTTGGCGAAAGGAGCTGCCTGATGGCGGACCGATTCCNGAAGAAGCCCAGCCCTACTTCTCNCCAGCATTCCTTTGGACAAGGCTGCCNCTCGGAGAGGANGGTGACACCTTGATTAAGACGGTCATTCGACCAGCTTTCGAGGACTACCTCGCCCTCTATATCGACCTTGTGAACGAGGCTGATCCAGTGGATGAGGCTCGGTCAAAACAGCTNTTAGCAGGCCAGCATCGCTACACCGCCTATCGAGCAGAAAAGGATCCGGCGCGAGGCATGCTCACCCGCTTCTACGGAAGCGAATGGACAGAGGCCTATATCCATGACGTCCTTTTTGATCTGTGAGCTGCTTTGCACTGCCCACAGTTGGTGGCGCAGTTAAACATTATGAACAGGCTTCGGGGAGCCTCCTCTAGCTTCGCGAGAATCTCCTTCGACGGGATGCGAGAGCCTCCCGGTTTCTCCCATCTCTGTCTGGGAATCCCTTTTCAGACGTAGTTCACAGGAACGACAACAATGTTCGACGCCTTCACCAAGGTTGTCGCCCAGGCCGATGCCCGGGGACAATTCATCAGCACCAGCGAGATCGACGCTCTTGCTGCCATGGTCTCCGACAGCAACAAGCGTCTGGATGCCGTGAACCGCATCTCCAGCAACGCTTCCACCATCGTTGCGAATGCTGCCCGCGGCCTGTTTGCCCAGCAGCCAGCACTGATCGCCCCTGGCGGCAACGCTTACACCTCACGCCGCATGGCTGCTTGCCTGCGCGACATGGAGATNATCCTCCGCTACGTCACTTATTCCGCTTTCACCGGCGACGCTTCCGTGATGGAAGACCGCTGCCTGAATGGCCTGCGTGAGACCTATCTGGCCCTCGGCACTCCTGGTGCTTCCGTGGCTGCCGGCGTGAACCTGATGAAGGAAGCCGCCATGGAAATTGTCAATGACAAAGCAGGTATTTCCTCTGGCGACTGCGCATCTTTGAGCAGCGAAATTGGCACGTACTTCGACCGGGCTGCAGCCTCCGTCGCCTGATTCAAGACTCAGTTAATCGACGTCTTTACACCTTCATCNATTCATGAAAACTCCCCTCACCGAAGCTGTTGCAGCAGCTGATTCTCAGGGCCGGTTCCTGAGCAACACCGAAGTTCAGGCAGCCTCTGGTCGCTTCAACCGCGCCAAAGCCAGCCTCGATGCAGCCAAAGGCCTCACCACCAAGGCTGACAGCCTGGTGAACGGCGCTGCTCAGGCCGTTTACAGCAAGTTCCCTTACACCACGCAGATGGAGGGTTCGAACTACTCCACCTCTGCTGAAGGTAAAGCCAAGTGCTCCCGTGACATCGGCTACTACCTCCGCATGATCACTTACTGCCTGGTGGCAGGTGGCACCGGTCCGATGGACGACTACCTGATTGCAGGTCTCGACGAAATCAACCGCACCTTCGAGCTTTCTCCTTCCTGGTATGTGGAAGCTCTCAAGTACATCAAGGCGAACCATGGCCTGAGTGGCGATGCTGCTACCGAAGCCAACAGCTACATCGATTACGCAGTGAACGCTCTGATCTGATCGATCAGTTCATATCCGCAACAAGCCCTCCTCACGGAGGGCTTTTTTATTGTTCAAACAGCTTGGGCCAGAACGCTGAAATGACTCCTACGGTGCAGAACTTTCTCACCCTGCTTTGCGGTGAATACAGCAATCAGCAGCAAGCCTTGGATAACCCGCCTTTCTTTGCACATATTTTTCTGAGATACCGCCCCCTGGAACATCTCCAGCCGGGATCCATTCTGCTGGAACAAAGCTATGCGATCGACCCAAAACATCCATACCGCCTCCGCATGATCCGAGCAGAGGAACAAACGCCTGGTGTGATCAAATTATGGAATCACACCTTCCGAGAGCCCTCCAAATTTGCCACGGCAACCTTTGACAAAGACTGCAGACAAACCATTCAAGACAGTGACCTGATCTGCCTTGATCAATGCCATTACCAAGTTGAACAAAAGGACGATGGCTATCACGGAGCTATCGAGCCTGGATGCCGCTGTGTTGTGCATCGAAATGGGAGAGAAACCATTCTGGCAAGCACATTCCACCTCCAGGACAGCACACTCAAAACTCTTGATCGCGGACATGACCCCGACACGAATGAACGAATTTGGGGGTCCATTGCAGGGAACTTCTGCTTCAATAAAACTGAGAATTGGGCAAAAGATATACCCGAAGCCTGGTCATCATGAAACCATTAAGCGAGCAGCAGATCATCACTAATCTGCAGCAATACGACGACACCTCAGCACGCTATTACGCTGCATGGTGGCTGGGAAAAATGAGGAGCAAACATCCGGAGGCAATCCCTTTACTGATGAATTGCCTCACTGATCATATGACCAATGATCAGGATCAGGAGAGACGTGGCGTCGCCTTAAATGCAATTCGCGCTCTTGGATTACTGCGTGACGGGAATGCCATCCCATCCCTCATCACACTTCTTTCGTCCAACGATTACACCATTCGAGAAGAAGCCGCAAGGAGCCTCGGCGCGCTTCGAGCAGAAGAGGCTGTCCAACCCATTGGCCTCTTGCTGAAGGGAGGTCTTGACACCGCTGGCAGCGAACAATCCTCTTCACCACAGCTCAAAGAGCCATGCGAAGCCTTCCTGGAAGCACTGGGAGACATTGGGGTCAACACAACAGANATTGTTGAGCTCATCAAACCGTTTACCCATCACCATCGACCTCTGATTCGAGCGGCCGCTTGCCGAGCTCTTTTACAACTCACTCAAAACGTGGTTTGGGCCAATGAACTCCACGAATTACTCCGTCATCCAGAACCATTGGTTCGACGCGGCGCACTGCTCGATCTCGGAGCGACAGGATGGCTGGACGCCTTACCTCACATCAAAACGGCAACCGTGGAAGCAAGCCTCAAGTTGGTGGCATTGCGAGGACTAGCAGAACAAAACGAAGCGATCGACGTGCTCAATGCAATGGATGAGCTTCTGTAATGGCTTCTGACACTCTTCAACAAGCGATTCGCAATCTTGATCAAGCCACAACAACTCCAGAGCTCATCCAAGCAACACAAGCGATCTGCGCTCTTCAGGATCCGGACGCCGCGACTGCCTTAATCAAGGTGCTTGGCTTCAACAATCCAGGTGTCGCTTCTGTTGCAACACAGGGCCTTATTGCCTTAGGTCGGGAGATTATCCCGACGTTGCTCGTGAGCCTGGACGCTCGCAATTATGGTGCTCGCGCTTGGGTCGTTCGCGTGATTTCTGCACTGCGGGATCCCCGAGGAATTGATGTTCTCGAGCATGCACTCAATGCTGATATTGCACCCAGCGTTCGACGGTCAGCGACCCGTGGATTAGCAGAACTCGATCTGAATCAGTCGTCGTTCGATCGAGATTTAGAACGTTGCTTCCAATGCCTATTTCAAGCAGCAAAAGACGACGAATGGGTGGTGCGTTATGCAGCAGCCTTCGGCCTTGAACAGCGACTCAACACCCCATCAATCACGTCAGCTCAGACGACACAAGCGCTGGCACATCTACAACATCTCAGTTCCAGCAAAGAGACTGTCAAAGTGGTTCGCATGCGTGCTGATCTTTCGCTACGACGCCTTACTTCTCGATGACCAAGTCACTGTTGTTTGTCTGTCTCGGCAACATCTGCCGTTCACCTGCCGCTGAAGGAGTTTTTCTCCATCTTCTAGACCAACGCGGCCTGAACGATCAGTTCATTGTCGATTCAGCTGGGACAGGTGGTTGGCATGTCGGCAACCCAGCAGATCGACGCATGCAAGCCGCGGCCAACAAGCGAGGGATTCAACTCCCAAGCCGAGCACGTCAAATCAGCCTGGACGATCTGCGGACTTTTGACCTCGTGCTGACCATGGACGACGCCAATCTGGCCGCAGTGCGCAGCCTCGCCGATGAAGCAGGTTCACAAGCCACCGCCACCATCCAACCCATGCTGAGCTTTTCAACAGCATTCAGCGAAACGGAGGTACCCGATCCGTACTACGGCGGTGAAGCGGGTTTCGAGCATGTCCTCGACCTCCTGGAAGATGCCTGCTCGAACCTTCTCGATGACATCTGCCCATCCAGCTGAACTCACCCAACTGGTGTTGGCCAAACCTCCTCAGGAATTCGGCTGCGGAACTGCTGCACCAAAGCATCGATCACCGCATCGATGCTCATCCCATCCGTGATGACTTCAAGAGCATCATCGGCTTGAACCAATGGTGCTTCCTCACGCGTGCTGTCCAGCCGATCCCGCTCGGCGATTTGCTCTTCCAAAACAGCACGCTCAGGCACGGGAAATCCCCGCTGTTCCAGATCCAAAGCCCGGCGCCGGGCGCGCTCCTGAACCGTCGCCGTCAGAAACACCTTCAGGTCAGCATCAGGGAAAACAGCGGTGCCGANATCACGTCCCTCAGCAACAAGTCCTCCTGNNGCTCCCATCGCCTTCTGTTGGGCNGTCAGCGCTTGCCGCACACAACGGTGGGCGGCGATGGCTGACACCGATGCCGTCACCTCTGGTGATCGAATCGCAGCACTGACATCCGTTCCGTTAATGAGAACTTGCTGGTCGCCTCCTGGACGGGACGACAGCTTGAGGTCTAGATCACTGAGCAGTGGTTCAATCGCGGCTGCATCGTTAGGGTCTACACCCTGTTGTTGCACCAGCCAAGTCACCGAGCGGTACATCGCACCGGTGTCGAGATAGACCAGTCCCAAACGCTCGGCAAAGGCTCGGGTCACGGTGCTCTTTCCGGCTCCGGCAGGTCCATCAATGGCAACAAGGGGCTGGCGGTTCATCAAAAACACGTGATCAATCAAACGCGTTGGCCCACATCGCACCGCCGCTGCCAGCAACGCGATCGGCGCATCGGCACCACAGGGCTGAAGAGTCTGCGGGTCAACCCTCTCTACATACTCCACCTCAAGACCAGCGCTCAGCAATTTGTCTTTTAGAGAGCTCACAGACTCCTGCGTCGAGGCCTCCGTCAAGACGCGAGGCAACGCACTGGAGCGAAGGCGTTCAGCGTCAGACAGGTATTGATTCCTTGAACTCAGAGCCAAGCCGTCGGATTCACGAACCGTGGCCACACCCTCAATCAGAACGGGAAGGCCAAGGGCCTCGACAAGCCTGCGCAAAATGACCAACTGCTGCCAATCCTTTTCACCAAGAACCATCCGTTCTGGCTGAACGAGGGCCAGCAGACGCATCACCACAGTGGCCACACCATCAAAGTGACCAGGCCGGCCCTGCCCGCAAAGGTATCGCTGAAGCGACGCAGGCACCTGCAAACGCCAGGACTGCTCTGCACCATTGGGATAAATGCCCTCTGGTGAAGGCGCCCATAGGGCATCAGCACCAGCTTCGGCTGCAAGGCTGATGTCAACGTCGAGCGTGCGCGGGTAACGCTCGAAATCTTCCTCCGGACCAAACTGAAGGGGGTTCACAAACACGCTGACCAACACCACACCACCGCTCGATGCCGCAGTTCTGATCAATTGAGCGTGGCCTCGATGGAGCCCACCCATGGTGGGAACGAACACCAGAGGTCGGTCGATCTGGCTTCGCCAGATCTGCAGATCCGCCTGTGTCCGCAGGAGAGGAAGAGACCTCAGCGCAGCACCTCAAGACGCACTTGTGCCACCCCAGATGCAATGAGGCCAAGACTGCTTGCCGCTCCATGGCCGAGGTCGATCACACGGTGATCAATAAAAGGCCCGCGATCGTTGATCCGAATCACGGCGGAGCGACCATTCCAAAGGTTGGTGACGCGCACCTTGGTGCCGAAGGGCAGGGTGCGGTGGGCAGCCGTCATGGTGCCGGGCTTAAAAACCTCACCGTTCGCTGTGCGGTTGCCATAAAAGCCAGGTCCGTACCAACTGGCTTCGCCAGTGATCACACGAACAACATCTGGCACCACTTTCAACTTGGGCGCAGGAAGAGTCGCTTGCACAGGANCAGGNGAGTCGTTGACCTCATCCGGCTGAAGCACTGCCTGGGGTGCTAACGCCTCAGGACCAGTCACTGAATTCAGCTGAACCCGAGTCAAGAGATCAAGGGGGTNAGCGAGTTCACGTGCATCAAAGTCGCTTGCCACAACAGGCAAAAGGCTGGCACCAGCCACAAAAGCAGTGCTAATTGACAGCGATTGAATGAGGCTTCGCATGAAAGCGACTCCTAGAAGCCATCGCTTGATCGATGGACTCGTTCGAGGAATCTGTTCTCAATAGTTGCCGTGACGGTAAAGACAGCCCTCCATGGGTTGCACAACCAGCGAACGGTGCAAGAAGAACCAGGGATCCAGCCACAACAACCCGACAATGATGTGCAGGCCTGGCTCAGCCCTCATCGCACCGAACGCCTGCCGAATCAGATCAACTAATCAAGCCCACAAGTCGAACTAATCCATCAGAGGTGCAAACCGGGAAGCGTCACGAGGTCGGCGCCATTGCAGGATCAGGAGGTGAGAGCTGAGTTATGGATTACAAAAGCGCTGGCGTCGACGTCGAAGCAGGACGCGCGTTCGTTGAACGAATCCGCTCCTCCGTCGAAGCAACCCGTCGTCCGGAGGTTGTTGGAGGCCTCGGTGGGTTTGGTGGAATGATGCGCCTTCCCCCCGGCATGCGCCAGCCCCTGTTGGTCTCCGGCACCGATGGAGTTGGCACAAAGCTCGAACTCGCCCAAGAGCACGACGGGCATCACGACGTGGGCATCGACTTGGTGGCGATGTGCGTGAACGATGTGATCACCTCCGGGGCAGCACCGCTTTTCTTCTTGGATTACATGGCCACAGGTGCCCTCAGCCCAGAGGCGATGGCTCAGGTCGTCGAAGGCGTGGCCGAAGGCTGCCGAAGGAGTGGATGCGCTCTGCTGGGAGGAGAAACAGCTGAGATGCCTGGGTTTTACCCCGCAGGCCGTTATGACCTGGCCGGTTTCTGCGTTGCCGTTGTGGAAGCCGATGAGGTGATTGATGGGCAAAACATTCAGGCTGGAGACCACGTCATTGGTGTGGCGAGCAGCGGTGTGCACAGCAACGGTTACAGCCTTGTGCGCAAAGTGCTCGAAGCAGGTGAAGCCAACAATGAAACCTGTTATGGACCAGACCAACGACCATTAATTCGAGATCTGCTCAANCCAACTCGGCTGTATCCAGCGTTGGTTCAGACACTCCTTCACCAGGACATCCCGATTCANGGGATGGCACACATCACTGGAGGAGGNCTGCCNGAGAATCTTCCGCGCTGCCTACCAGACCATGTCAGTGCGCANATCCGTCCTGATAGCTGGCCGCGCCCCGCACTCTTTGATTGGCTTCAACAAGCCGGCGACATCCCTGAGCGCGACCTTTGGCACACCTTCAATTTGGGGATCGGGTTCTGCTTGGTTGTGCCCGACAGTCATCGCGAGCGATGTCTCAGCGCATGCTCTGAGGCTGGACATCTGGCCTGGACCATCGGGACGATCAACACCCGTGACACCTCGAGCCAATCCGCCATCAGCGGTCTTCCGGATTGAATACTTCGGTTTCCAACGGCATCCAACCTGTTTCAGCCTTCGCCGTAATGGTCCACTAAAATATGTTTAAGCGAATCGGAATCAGCTTCCGATAGCAGCGCGATACATCGATTTAATTGCAATGGCTTTTGATAGATCACAGCGGACAACGCGCCGCCGTTCCTCAGCTGGTCCGACTCCTCCNCGCCGTCCGATTTCAGCTGGTCAGGACCGCGGCCATCGTCAGGGACCAAGGCCAACTTTTTTAACTCTGCGGGACCACGGCAAGGTTTTTGTTGCAGATCTTCCGTACCTATCCGACGGTCAGTTAGCCCAGATCACCAAAGAAGCTGAGGAGGTTCTGACCAGCCTCGAGCGGCGGATCTCGGAACTCGAACAGGAGTTGAGCCACAGCCAGCAGGATCGGGACACCCTGATCAAGGCCACCACCAAACGGGATGTCACCCATCGGTTCATTCGCTCAATTCAAGAAGAGCAGGAGCAGCGGCGTAACAATCCGGCCCTGCGACATGCCGCAGGGGAATCGCTACCTCGAACCTTTCTGGAAGTCGCACGCCACAGACTTCCCGGGCACACCTTTGATTCCTTGCTGCAAGAGGCCTTAGCAGCTTGCGAACAACAACAGCAAAAACCGGCCGTTGAGCCCGTTGAGCAGCCGGTCAAAGTGGTTCCAATTCGGAGTGTTGATAGTGAAAGCCTCCCCGTAGTTGTCAGCCCTGATCCACCAGAAAACGCAGCTGGAGCCTGAGGCACTGCCTCAATCGCTCAGGAATGGGTTTTCAGGCATACGGCGCTGACAGGATTGACGTAAANGGTCCAACTGCGCCGTTTCATCGGCNCTCAACTGCCAAGTCAGAGCAGCCGCAACATCTCTGGCCTGCTCAGGACGCCGAAGTCCTGGAATCGGAGTTGTCCCATGGGCACGACACCAGTTCAGCGCCACCTGGGTCATCGACACCCCACGCTTCAGAGCAACACGCTGAAGCTCACCACGCAGNGCTTCACTCTCCGGCAACAAGCGAGCTTCGATGCGTCGACGCAAACGGGTCTCGGCCTTGGGCTTTGCTCCAGGAGGTTGGCAAAGAATCCCAAAGGCCAGCGGGCTATAAGCGAGAACCTCAATCCCTTCAGCACGACAGATCTTGAGGACTGCGTCTACGCCTGGGGCCTGAGGCGAAAGAAGCGAGAACTGCACTTGGACGCTACTGAGCTGTACGCCACGAGCCTGAAGCNGCTGGAGCATCCACTGCAGTCGACGTGGACCAACATTGGACACTCCCAGTTCGGCCACGTCACCGGCCAGGACATAGTCGGCAAGTCCTTCCAGAAGAGCGGCTTCCTGCCAAGGCGCATACCTGGCCGTACTCCAGTGCAGCTGAACACGACGCAAAGATCCCTGGAGACGGGAGCGACTGGCGGCGAAGGCCCGATCAAAGCCGCGGCGCCCCAATCGCCAAGGAAACGGCGCAAGCTTGGTGGCCACCACCAACTGGGCGCGCCGCATTGCCGGGAGAGTCCGGATCAAGTCACCCAGCAACGCTTCACTGCGACCAGTCAGCTCACCGGTGCCATACGAATCGGCGGTATCAATCAAGTTGAGCCCGGAAGCCAATGCCTGCCGAAACGTGGCCTGCAACTGAAGATCGTCGCGCTCGGGGCTGTATCCCCAAACCAGCTGATTCCCCCACGACCAGGTTCCAAAACCGATTCCGTTCAACCGGCGACCACCACAGAACGCCATGATCGTTGCACTGCCAATACCGGGATGTCACTGCAACCCAGCCAATCTCAGGACCTCGCAGGGCCATCAGACGTCAGCGATGGCGACAAGGCGATGACTCAGGACGACGCCATTCTTTGTGACCACTGCAAAAGAACTGCTAACAACGGGATTCGATGCCTGGGGATGTGCGTTGCCGATAGTCAGTACTGATGGTTGATCGCTGCCGCTCTTGGCCACTGGCCTTGATCGCCCTCGCACTGGGCACCATGACTTCAGCGAAGGCCTTGGACAGGCTTGAGTTGGAGGCCGNCAAGTGCAGCATGGAGCGCAACGGTTCAGAGGTGCCCTGCCATCGCCTGGTGTTCCGGCAATCCGACGATCANGCCCTGCGGATCCGGATTATGGGATCAAGCACGGCAACGGCAGGTGAGATCCGACTCACATTTGTGAGCCGAGAAGCNACAAATAGTGCCGCCTTGCATTGCAACAACCAGAGCTGCCGGCTTAAAGAAACAATTTGGACAGGACGCGTGAACAGTGGCTCTTGGATTGCGTTCGATCAGCGCGGGCTCCCCGAAAATCCATCGAACGCAGAGTTGATGACTGGAGAATGCCAAATNTCCAAAAAGCAGGTGATCTGCGACGGTCAGACGACTGACGGGGATGTCCTGCATGCCGAGGCACGACTCTGAACCTCAATCAACAATGCATGTCTGACAGCACCAACGTGGGCGCGGTGGGACATTCGCTTTCACGTTGACTGGATGGGCCATGAGAAGCACATCAATGGCACCAAAAGCGAAGAGACCGTCTTTAAGTTCTGGAAGATACTTCGCTGTCTTTGACAGAATTCTTAGAACCTAGAGTTTCGGTAAATCCTGCAGAGATGATCCCGATCGGAATTGCAATGACCGCGATTCCAGATATCGCAGTGATTGCTGCAACAAATTTTCCTAACGCTGTAACTGGATAAACATCTCCATACCCAACGGTCGTGACGGTGATCACCGACCACCACAGGCATCTAGGGATAGAACCAAAATGCTCACTCTGCACGCCACCTTCTATTAAGAACATCAAAACACTACTGACAACGATGACCACACCTGAATAGATCGCGGAGATTTGGAGCGCTTCTTTTTTCGCCGAGATTGCTGCATTGAAGTATTTAATGCTTTTCCGAAAATGCTTCGATCGTCCCAGGCGACCGATGCGCACTAATCGGATGATCCTGAGCAAATAAAGCTCAGGGCTGATAAACCCAAGAATCGTTGGGGCAATCGCAATGAGGTCAAGGATTGCCAAAGGCGTGATGGCATAATCCCAGGCGCCTGGGAGCCCATTACGAGCACCCTTTTTTAAAGGAGAAACCCAAAGTCGGGCGACGTATTCCACCGAAAATATTGCAGCAACAATAATGTCCAGCTTCACAAGTAATTCCCCTTGAGAGGAGCGAACAACCGGCTCTGTTGCTGCTACTGCCAAAAAAATAGAGAATGCAATGAGTAGGCCTATTGCCTTAATCGCCGTTGTCGCCTTTCGATTGCTGTCGCCTGCATCTAACCAGTAGAAAACTTGCTCTCGGAATGAATTCACAGCGATTCGAAACGGCCCCTACCAGTCATCCTCTTCGCTGTGACCAATCGATGCCAAATCTTGAGCGTTCGAGCATCCCTGGTGCAGCACGGCGAGGCATGCCGTTCAGCAAAGAGGAAGGACGAAGGACCATTCGTGTTGGATTTGGGAGACTGAACAGAACCTGACGGCTACCGACCGTTTACGCCCTCGTGTCGTTGCACAAGACATCCCCCGAACACCAGAAGAGATCAGGCATTAGGGGGATCTTTCAGAAGGCGGCACCCAGATTCGAACTGGGGATAAAGGATTTGCAATCCTCTGCCTTACCACTTGGCCATGCCGCCGTTGGGGGATCTCCATCCCACGAGCGAGATCGTATCAGCCGTCGCCATTCGGGCCTGCTAGTGGTTTGCAATGGCCACGGTGAAGACTTGATCGCCCGTCGAATTATTGAGGCGATTCACCGCCTGCGTCCATCGTTAGTGATGAGCGTGCTTCCGCTGGTGGGACGGGGCACCACCTTTGAACAAGCGGTCCAAGCAGGCTGGCTCAAGCGAGTTGGACCGGAAGCGTCCCTCCCCAGCGGAGGCTTCAGCAATCAGAGCCTGAAGGGCCTGTTCGCCGACCTCAGCTCTGGACTAGCCATCATGAGCTGGTCCCAATGGCGGGTCATGCAACGCCATGTCAATGAGGGCCATGCGGTCCTGGCCGTCGGGGATCTACTGCCGCTCTTGATGGCCCGTTGCAGCGGTGCTGCCTTTGCCTTCATCGGAACACCCAAAAGCGACTACACCTGGCGCAGTGGTCCTGGCCGAGCACTCAGCGACCGATACCACCGGCTTAAAGGGAGTGAGTGGGATCCCTGGGAGTGGAGTCTGATGCGGAGCCGGCACTGCCGTTTTGTGGCGATGAGGGATGAACTCACCGCACGCGGATTGCGACGCCATGGGGTCGAGGCGCTTGCCCCCGGCAATCCGATGATGGATGGGTTGACGCGAACAGCTCCCCCAGCGGCCCTCGACCGATGTCGGAGGGTTGTGCTGTTGTGCGGCAGCCGAACTCCCGAAGCATCACGGAATTTCTGCCACCTGATCAAAGGGCTGAACCACGTTCACACCCCAGGTCCGCTCGCCGTTTTGGTTCCTGTGGGCAAGCAGCCTGACCTTCAGGATCTGGAAGTAAATCTCGACGCCCTTGGCTACAGACGAAGCCTGTCTCCGTCTGATGAGCTGGGAGCGGCTGCCTGCTGGGTGAAAGAGTCGAAGCTGGTTCTGATCGGC
Organism: Synechococcus sp. ARS1019; assembly: GCA_002690325.1. Classification (GTDB taxonomy): domain Bacteria; phylum Cyanobacteriota; class Cyanobacteriia; order PCC-6307; family Cyanobiaceae; genus Parasynechococcus. Next base: position 9,635 of record NZED01000048.1, on the reverse strand, counting down.
CCAGGCTGCTTTGAGCGCTGGGCAGGCTGGGCGGAAGCAGCGATTGCCACCGCTGGAACGGCCACAGAACAGATTGTTGGACTAGGCATCCCAGCCCTCTCCCTGCCCGGTCGCGGGCCTCAGTTCAAACGCAGCTTTGCCAAACGTCAAAGTCGATTGCTCGGTGGTGCCGTACACCCCTGCACCAGTGAACAAGAGCTGGGGCAACGCCTCCAACAACTTCTCGACGAACCGCATCTCGGGCAGCGGATGGGTCGCATCGGACAGCAGCGCATGGGTGCCCCTGGAGGGAGCCGCCGTTTGGCAGAGCTCGTCTTGGAACGTCTGCACGGATACTGAGGTTGGACAACGTGCGTTTGTGATGGCGGCGATTCAAGATGCTGAATACGTAAAACTGTGCGCCCGGCTAGCCAGTGCCATGAGCATCAGCCTGGCCAGTGCCCGGCGAGAAGTCGATCAAGCCGCCGCCAAAGAGGGCAAACGCGACATCGCCTCCCGACGAGCCAAAGCCGAAGAATTACTTGCAGCCCTGGCCCATGACGCCAACAACAAATCCGAAACGCTGGATGCCCTGCTGAGCACAAGCGAAGGAAACGCCAATTTCATGCTGGAGGATTGATCCAAGCCGCTGATTCAGTGTTCGAACGTCTGATGAAATCTCAAACGATCGAGATCAGACATCACGGCAACGCATTGGAAACAGCGCAACGCCAACTCCCAGCGCCCCTCTCGGCGAAGCATCACCTCCAACTGTCGCCGTGCGGGAATCAAATAGCGAACATCATTGGCGGCATAGGCCAGTTGGACGTCGGTTAATTCATCCACACGCCCCCAATCACTGCTTTGAGCTCCTTTATCGAGCTCAACGCCAACGAGTTCCATCACAAGGTCCTTGAGACCGTGACGGGGCGTGTACGTGCGGGCCAAACGGCTACCGACCTTGGTGCAAAACAGGGGCGCCACGTTGATGGCCAGACCAGTGGCCAAGGCGGCGACATCAAAGCGAGCGAAATGAAAGATCTTTTCAACGTTCTGCGCTTCCAAGACTCGCTTGAGGTTGGGGGCCGACTGCTGCCCGAGGCCGATGCGCACACAACAAACTCTGTCGTGCTCATCAGCGATTTGAACCAAACAAAGGCGATCGCGCCCGTGGATCAAGCCCATCGCTTCGGTATCCACCGCCACGGTGGTGACCTGGAGATAACGCTCGGTCCAATGATCGTCGAGATCTCCGTCAAAGACAGCAAATTCAGCCGGTTCGCGCAGAGAGTCGGCCATGCAACGGGGGATAGACGGATTGCAGTCTGCAGACCGAGCTGCAACCAAACACGCGATCCAACTTGAAACTCAAATTGAGATCGCCTTAGATAAGAGCAGCGTCGTTTCCAAAGTGTTTTCACGTCGCAAGCCTTCACGGAACTGCCTAGCCGACATCGAGCAGTATTTCCAACAGCCACCACCACAGTTTCTCGATCTAGAGCTGGCGGTTTGCTGGGTCCTCGAATGTCTGCTGAAGGACGACAACTATCCCTCAGGTCTTTTGCAAGAGCTGACGCAGAGCAACCCGCAACTGCGCCTCTCAGAAACAGTGCTGCAACAGGCACTGGCCTTTTTGGAAGAGGAAGGCTCTATCACCACGTACACCAAACGTTGTCCCAGTCGGGGACGCCCTCGGCGAATGCTTCACCTGCAACCGGAAGCACGCCAGCAAGCCCAAAAGCTGATGTCCCCCTGGCACTCCTGGCTCAATAGCCATCAGCTGGTGCTGTCTTAAGCAGCTCGGGGCACTGCAGCTTTAGAAAGGAACTCGTTTTCGCAGGCCGCCATGCCTGAAGGCTTCCAATCCACCCTTCTGCTGACCGTCCTTCTGGCGATCGGCCTTGTCTTCTTTCTCCGTGCCGCCAGCAAAGACCGAACAACGGTGGTGGATGTCTCCTCTCCACAAGCTCCGATCGCAGTTCTGGACGGACTGAGTTCGTGGCTTGAGGACAGGGGATGGATTCGCGATGGAGGGGATGTGGAGCGGCAAGTGCTTCGATTTCGCGGCCAGGTGACCTCGAGCACACCATTGGCGGTCTTGCTGTCGGTCCTAGCCGCCATCGGCGGCAGTTGTTTTGGTCTGGTCTTGCGTCAGCTTTCCCCTGAGCTGTCCTGGTGGCCCTTAATGCTGATCGGCCTTGGGCCCGTTGCAGGGTGGATTTATCGGCGCCGCGCCGCCCGTACCGAAACGCTGGAACTGCAGCTCCTGAACGAGTCAGATGCGGCAGGCAGCCAATTGCGATTGCGCGCCCATCGCGATGAACTCATTGCCATCGAACTCGAACTCGGGAGCCAGCTTCAACTGGCCAGCGACGGGTCCCTTTTGTCTTCACCAATTTGAGGTTTCTGTGCCCCAGTGGCTGCAACGGCGACGGGTATCGCTCCCACTCGTCATCAGCGTGACCACGCTGATGGTTCTTGCCCAGGCAGCTGAGGGGCCACCGGAACCCAAAAATTGGCTTCCGAGCCCATCAACCCACAACGTCGCAGCGCCAACCCCCAACCCCAGTTGCCCACATGCTGGAATTCCCGACCCTCTGCTGGGGCCTCGAACCAAACAGCCCGGACGCTGGGTCGGGGATCAAGCCGTTCGCCAGAACCTCCCAATCGTGGTGATGGCAGGGCATGCCGACTCCCAAAGGCTGGCCAGTGCTGGAACGCCGGGCTTTGCCGTCGATGTGAAACGGCAGCCCCCAATGGATCCAGCCATGCGGGATGAACTCTTCTGGAATTTCCGCGTGCAAAAAGCTGTCGTGCGCCTTGGCCAGCAAGCAGGGCTCAACATCCGCGGATACCGCCCACCGACGCTGACCATCCCGAACGACAACGACCCCCGCACCAACTGGTCTCAAGCCAGAACACTGTCAGCGCGCGGGACCTACGTCCTCGAAATCCATTTCGATGCCTACCGCCCCCATGGCTTCGGATCCGGGCTGATTCCAGCGATCAATCGTCCACTCAGCAGAGTGGACGAGGCACTTGGCCGAGCGTTCGGACGCTTTCCACGCAACTTTCGGGGTGGCCTCGGCGGCCCAAGACGGGGCATCGGCATCCTTGAAATCGGGATGCTGGAGCCACCCTTGGAAAACAAATTGAGGAATCCCTCCACGCGGGACCAAACCGTGGAATGCCTAGCCCAGCGTGTGGTGGATGCCCTTGTCAAAGGCGTCAGTTGATGGCCTGATGCGGGCGACAGCGCTCCTCCAGCGATGCATCTCCTAACCAGTCTTGAGGCTTGGTGAACAGGTCGGTGAGAAGAGCTTCCCGTGATCCCTCACCAGCTTTGTAACCGTATTCCCAGCGCACCAGAGGAGGCAGAGACATCAAAATCGATTCTGTTCGGCCATTGGTCTGCAGACCGAAGATCGTGCCGCGGTCCCAGACCAAGTTGAACTCCACATAACGGCCACGGCGATAGAGCTGGAACTCCCTCTCCCGATCGCCGTAGGCCATCGGGTGTCGCTTCTCAACGATCGGCGAATAGGAGGGCAAAAACGCCCGTCCATTGGCCTGACCCAAGGCAAACAACTGCTCCCAACCAAGCGGACGAGCACCCAGCTCTTTTGACACCTTGGCTGCAGGCCCATTGGGGTCCTGACCCTTGTAAAGCACTCCACTGGAGTCTTGATAGTCGTAGAAGATGCCGCCGACACCTCTGGTTTCATTGCGGTGCTTCAGGAAGAAGTACTCGTCGCACCAAGGTTTGAAGACCTTGTGGAGGTCTGGGTGCACGGAATCGCAAGCCGCCTGATGGGTGCGATGGAAATGACGGGCGTCATCCAGGAAGGGGTAATACGGGGTGAGGTCGGCGCCTCCGCCGAACCACCACACGGGACCAGCCTCGAAGTAGCGGTAGTTGAGGTGAACGGTGGGAATGTATGGATTGCGGGGGTGCAACACCATGGATGTTCCCGTCGCAAACCAAGGGTGCCCCTTGGCCTCCGGCCGCTGCTTCAGGATCGAAGGGGGCAGCTCCTGGCCCTGAACCTCAGAGAAATTGACGCCCCCTTGTTCAAAAACGCGGCCCTCGCGCATCACGCGAGAGCGGCCACCGCCACCTTCAGGTCGGTCCCAGCTTTCTTCGGCAAACGTTCCCTCACCGTCCAACGCCTCAAGGCCAGAACAAATTTCGTCCTGCAGCCCCATCACCATCGCCCGGGCTCGTTCACGGGAATCTTTGGGAGGCAGGGCTAGTTGCGGGGTGCTTGCGCCCGTCTGCTCGCGTCCGCGGATGCGTCTTAGGAAGGAGCGGACCATGCGCTGAGAAAGGGGTGAATCAGGAAACCTAAACAGGTCATGCCAGGCCGCGACAAGGCTCCGTCAGGGACTGTCACGGGAAAGCGCTTCTAAGATCCGACTCGAACTCCCTGAATCGATGGTTTCGGCCGAGCAGGCATACGGCGCCCTTGAAGCTGTTAAAGATGCTGGAAGCGGACGGTCAGCCCTGGAACTTGGCTGGATTGATCAAGTCCGAGTGGACTCGCCTCGAGCCATTTTTCGACTGAACCTGCCTGGTTTCGCACAAAACCAGCGCGACCAACTGGCAACCGAAGCCCGCAATGCCTTGCTGGCTCTTCAGGGGATCGATGACGTACAAATCGAAATTGGCTCTGCGCCAAGCCAGGGAGGGATCGGTCAAGCCGGTCACGGCCAGCCCGCCGAACGTCAATCCATCCCAGGCGTGCGCCAGATCATTGCCGTCAGCAGCGGCAAAGGTGGCGTTGGCAAGAGCACCGTCGCAGTCAATCTGGCCTGCGCGCTCGCCAAGGGTGGCCTCAAGGTGGGACTACTCGACGCAGACATCTACGGACCGAATGCTCCAACGATGCTCGGGGTCGCCGATCAAACCCCAGAAGTAACGGGCAGTGGCGATACGCAGAGGATTGTGCCGATCGAAAGCTGTGGAATCGGCATGGTGTCGATGGGGCTTTTGATCGACGATCACCAGCCCGTCATCTGGCGCGGCCCGATGCTGAACGGCATCATCCGCCAATTCCTTTATCAGGCTGAGTGGGGTGAACGGGATGTCCTGGTCGTGGACTTGCCACCAGGCACTGGTGATGCCCAGCTGTCCCTCGCCCAGGCGGTCCCCATGGCAGGGGTCGTGATCGTGACCACACCCCAGCAGGTGTCTCTGCAGGATGCTCGCCGTGGCCTGGCGATGTTCCGACAAATGGGAATACCGGTACTTGGCGTTGTTGAAAACATGAGCGTCTTCATCCCTCCTGATCTGCCGGATCGTCGCTACGCCCTTTTCGGAAGCGGTGGAGGCTCCCAGTTGGCCGGTGATTACGACGTGCCGCTGCTGGCACAAATCCCAATGGAAATGCCCGTTCAAGAAGGCGGCGACAGCGGTCGTCCGATCGTGATCAGTCGCTCCGACTCGCCCAGCGCAGCTGAATTCCTGGGCCTCGCCGAACGGGTGCTTCAGCAGGTCCCACAGCCCTCCTGACGATGCTGTCCAGCCGCCGTCGACGGGGTCCGCAGCGGGAATGGATTCTGTGGGGCATTCCCCTAGCGATGGTCGCCATCGCCGGAATTTTGATCGCCAGTACGCAGCGCCAAGCTGACTATGCGGACTGGTATCACCACTGGATCACAGCGGCCTTTGGTGTGGGCATTGCTCTGGTTCTTCAACAGCTCCCATTGCAGCGCCTGCAGTCCCTGCTGATGCCTGTTTATGGCCTCACGGTGATCAGCTTGGTCGCCGTGAGGCTGATCGGCACCACAGCGCTGGGGGCCCAACGTTGGATCAGCATCGGCGGCATTCATGTCCAACCGTCTGAATTTGCCAAGATCGCTGCAATCCTCTTGGTGGCCGCTGTTTTGTCTCGTCACCCGGTGGAGCGACCGGTTGATTTGCTGCGACCGCTGGGGGTGATCTCAATCCCTTGGCTGCTGGTGTTCATCCAGCCAGATTTGGGCACCTCACTGGTGTTCGGAGCCTTAATGCTGACCATGCTCTATTGGTCGGGGATGCCCTTGGAGTGGGTCATTCTTCTGCTCTCACCCCTGCTCACGGTTCTGTTTTCCCTGCAGTTGCCGTGGGAGATGGTGCAAGGGCCCAGTGTCCAAAATTTTCTGAGTCAGGCCTTCGTCGACAGAACCACGCCCATCTGGGTGGCTTTGACGAGCTGGACCGCAACAACAGCCTTTTTGGCCTATCGGTCGTTGCCCTGGAAGCGACTATCCGCCACTGGGATGGCCGCAGTTCAGATCACAACCCTGATCGTGAGCCCGATTCTCTGGGGTGTCGTGCTTCAGGACTACCAGCGAGACCGCCTCCTTCTCTTTCTTGACCCAAGCAAAGATCCATTGGGCGGGGGATACCACCTGCTGCAAAGCACCGTCGGCATTGGATCAGGGGGACTGTTCGGAGCAGGCTTGCTCCAGGGTCAACTCACCAAACTGCGCTTCATTCCTGAGCAACACACAGATTTCATCTTCAGCGCCCTCGGCGAAGAAACCGGCTTTCTTGGCTGCCTGCTTGTGATTGTTGGCTTTGCTCTGTTGATGGGGCGGCTGCTGCAGGTCGCCCGCCATGCCCGCAGCGACTTCGAATCCCTGGTGGTGATTGGCATCGGGACGATGATCATGTTCCAGGTTGTGGTGAACATCTTCATGACCATCGGTTTGGGGCCAGTCACTGGCATCCCACTCCCCTTCCTGAGCTACGGGCGCTCAGCGATGGTCGTCAATTTCATTGCACTTGGCCTCTGCCTATCCGTGGTGAAGCAAAGCAAACGCCTCAACCTCTTGCGCTAATGACCCAGGCCAGCTTCCACACCCTGCGGGATCGCCTGGCCAACGATGTCCCATCCGGTGGCTGTGACGATGCAGGGGCGCGACGACTCTGGTGGGCTGCTTTGGAAACCCTGCAGCAAACATTGATCGGTCGATCAGATCAACATCAAGGCGTATGGCTGGCAGCACCATTACCTGCTCTTTATGCCCCCTCACTGATCAGTCAACTCAGGGGATGGGTCTGGGCACCTGAATCGATCGAGCGCCTCACCACTCTTGAAATGACACTGCCTGGCAGCGGATCGCAACCAATCCACCGCTTCGAGCGCCTCTCTCTGATGGAGGAGGACGGTGATGACCCGTTCCTGTTGGTGATTACGCCTCAGCTGCAAGTAGCGCTTGCACTTCATGGAGAAGACGGTCAACGCCAGCTGCTCATGCGCTGCGATACCCCAACCCTGAGCGACGCTCTCGCCCTGATCGGTCGCCGACTACGCGATCAGAACCCCGACCAAGCCATGGCTCTTCAACAGGAGCTGGAATTGCTCGGACCCCTGCAAAGCGATGAACGCTGGAGTGACCGCTTCTGGCCACAAGTGGCTGAACGCCTCACTGGCATGGCCCCAAGCATCACCTTCCAGGCCGCCAGCGACACCACGAAACCGGTCTCAACTGAGGAGGACCAGGAGCTCTCTTTACTGGAGGCCCTCACCCATGAAGTGCGCACCCCACTGGCCACAATCCGAACGTTGATCCGGTCGCTTCTGCGTCGTCGTGATTTGCCCTCCGTTGTTCTGCAACGGCTCCAACAGATCGATGTCGAATGCAGCGAACAAATCGATCGATTTGGGCTGATCTTTCATGCCGCTGAACTGCAACGCCAACCCGGAGAGGCAACACTGGCCCGTACTGACCTCGGCGAGATTCTCCAATCTTTAGCGCCAGGCTGGAACGATCAACTCGAGCGGCGTGGTGTCAGTCTTTGCCTCGACCTCGCGCCAGAGCTGCCGATGGTCCTGAGCGACCCCAGACGACTGGAACCGATGCTGGGAGGCCTAATCGACCGCACCAGCCGCGGCCTCAGTTCAGGGAGCCGCCTGGATCTGGTTCTACGAGAAGCAGGCGCACGCCTGAAATTACAGATTTTGGTGCAGCAACCCGACCGAGACGACAGCACCCGAGCAGGTCAGCCCACAGAGGCCAGTGAACAGGCTCAGGTTGGTCCGGTCTTGAGCTGGAATCCCTCCACCGGAAGCCTGCAACTCAGTCAGCACGCCACCCGTCGCCTGCTAGCCAGCCTTGGTGGCCGTTACCGACAGCTCCACGACCGCAGCCTCACTGTGTTCTTTCCTGTGGCGACGGATCCTGACCCCACATGAGGGCGCTTTGTTGACGGGTGTGAAGGATGCTTTCGCAGGGAAGATTTTGTACAAACCACGGTGCTAATTTCCAGCCATAACGGCCCGTCTGGATTACCTCAGCCATGGCAGCATCGGCGTTGAATGGTCAGCTTCCTCAGCACATCGGCAGCACAGGCGGCTTGCTGAACTCTGCGGAAACAGAAGAGAAATACGCGATCACTTGGTCCAGCAACAGCGCCCAGGCCTTCGAGCTGCCCACAGGTGGCGCGGCGATGATGAATTCCGGCGACAACATCATGTATTTCGCACGGAAAGAACAGTGCCTGGCCCTCGGCACACAGCTCCGCACCAAGTTCAAGCCCCGGATTGAGGACTACAAGATCTATCGGATCTTCCCCGGCGGCGACACCGAGTATCTCCATCCAGCGGACGGCGTCTTCCCCGAAAAAGTGAACGAAGGTCGGAGCATCGTGGGCCACAACGCTCGTCGGATCGGCCAAAACACCAATCCAGCCAACATCAAATTCAGCGGTCGCAACACCTTCGACTCCTGATTCATTCGGGCAGCGTCACCGATCGCCCAAGGTCGTCGGCCACGCTGCCAAGATGCGCGCATGCTCAGTCCTGATCGCGCCTCCTTTCGGCAGGCAGCCGCTAACGGTTTCAATTTGATTCCGCTGGCCCAGAGTTGGCCGGCGGATCTGGAAACACCGCTCACAACCTGGATCAAAGTTGGCGCCAATCGCCCTCCAGGTGTGTTGCTGGAGTCTGTTGAAGGTGGTGAGACCCTCGGTCGTTGGAGCGTTGTGGCTTGCGACCCTTTATGGACAGCATCTGCGCACGGCGATGTCCTGCAACGAACCTGGCGGGATGGCAGCAGCGATCAGCAAATCGGCAACCCATTTGATGGTCTGCGTGAGCTTTTAGCGCCGTATCGCTGTGCATCTCTGCCTGGCTTGCCTCCCCTCGGACAGCTCTACGGAATGTGGGGATATGAGTTGATCCGCTGGATCGAACCCACCGTTGAGGTCCACAGCAGTCCTGCCGGAGCGCTACCAGACGGCATCTGGATGTTGATGGATTGCATCCTGATTTTCGATCAGGTCAAACGGATCATCACAGCCGTTGCGTATGCCGACCTAAGCAACGGCCAAGACCCAGACACCGCCTGGGATTCGGCGATGAAGAGACTCCAGACCATGCGAGAGCGCATGACCGCTCCGCTCCCGGCGATTGAACCACTGACTTGGTCAGCAGATGCCGGTGATCTCCCATCGGTGATCAGCAACCGCAGCCGCGAAGACTTTGAAACTGCCGTGGAAACGGCGCGAGATCACATCGCTGCAGGCGATGTATTCCAGCTTGTTCTCAGCCAACGTTTGGAGGCAGACGTCCCACAACAACCCCTGGAGCTGTATCGAAGTCTGCGGATGGTGAACCCATCCCCCTACATGGCCTTTTATGACTTCGGCGACTGGCAGCTGATTGGAT
>NZED01000047.1 GCA_002690325.1 Synechococcus sp. ARS1019 | reverse complement strand
GATCGGGTCACTCTGATTTACGAATTACCGCTGGCTGAGGTGGTGACCGATTTCTTCGATCAGATGAAGACGCGCACCCAGGGCTACGCCTCAATGGAATACAGCCTGATTGGCTATCGCAAAAACCAGCTGGTGCGCCTTGATGTACTGATTAATGGTGATCGGGCCGATGCCCTCACCACGATCGTTCATCAGGACAAGGCCTACAACGTGGGCAAGGCGTTGGTGGAGAAACTGAAGGAACTGATCCCCCGCCAGCAGTTCAAGATTCCGATTCAGGCTTCCATCGGAAGCCGAATTATTGCCTCCACCAGCATCAGTGCGATCCGCAAGGATGTTCTCGCCAAGTGCTACGGCGGTGACATCTCCCGGAAGAAGAAGCTGCTGAAGAAGCAGGCCAAGGGCAAGAAGCGGATGAAGGCCATGGGCAAGGTGGATGTGCCTCAGGAGGCTTTCATGGCTGTATTGAAGCTCAACGACTGAGGTGAATTATTGGTTGTTCATGCATAAATCAACTCGTCTCCTCTCGCGCATCCCTTAAGGAGTTTTTGTTGATCTGATGGCGAGTTGAAGTTGTACCTGCAGGCTGCCCAGGAGTTGCTACCGCCAATGACGGGTCGATGCCATCCCTTCATTTTCATGGGAACGGGGGACAATGCATGCAAGTGGATGCAATCCCGTCTGTGGCCCGCACGCTCTCCAGCCGAATGGCCCGCTGGGGTCTGGTGATCGTTGGTTGTTATGTGCTCGTCGCGCTGCTGACACCGCTGTTGATCCATCTGGGTGTCTTGCCTGAAGCCAACACTGGGCTCGCCAATCCGATCTACGACGGTCCGAGTTGGCAGCACTGGTGTGGCACCGACCGCCTGGGCCGTGATGTCTGCGTGCGCACCATGGCCGGCAGTGGTGTCGCCTTGAAGGTGGTGCTGTTGGCCGTGGGGCTCGCCTTGGTGTTCGGTGTGCCCTTGGGAATGATCAGCGGCTATCTCGGTGGTGCTGTCGATCGACTGCTTGTGTTGTTGATGGACACGCTTTACACCCTTCCAGTTCTTCTACTTTCGGTTGTGCTGGCCTTCCTGCTGGGGAAGGGCATTCCCAATGCAGCCGCCGCCCTGTGTGTGGTGTATGTGCCGCAGTATTTCCGCGTGGTTCGCAACCAAACCGCTCAGGTGAAAAGTGAGTTGTTTGTTGAGGCGGCCGAGTCCCTTGGCGCTGGCCCGATCTGGATTTTGCGGCGATATCTATTCCGCAACGTGATCACCTCGGTGCCGGTGCTGCTCACCCTCAATGCTGCCGATGCTGTGTTGGTGTTGGGCGGCCTTGGTTTTCTGGGGTTGGGCTTGCCTGAAACCGTGCCGGAATGGGGGGGAGACCTCAACCTGGCACTGGCTGCCGTGCCAACTGGAGTGTGGTGGACAGCCCTCTTCCCTGGGATGGCCATGTTCATCCTGGTGCTTGGCCTGTCGTTCCTTGGAGAAGGGATTGAAGCCTGGGTGAGCGGCGGTGATGGGCGTCCCGCGTCAAACTGAATGCCGGAGGTTGCAACTGCATCGATGCCCTGGTGGAGCACCCTGGTTTGTTTGCTGTTGGCTGCTCAGCTGTGGGCCTCCAGCTATCGCAACCGCGACGATGTGATCGGGCTGCTTGAAAAGATCCTGGCCTGCACGCTGGCTCTGGTGGTTCTTTTCGTCGGTCACAACATTCTGCTCGAGCTCGTCGGCCTTGTTGTGGCGTTGAGTTTGCCGATCGCTCGACGGGAGTCGTCCTCGCTGACAACGACCCCCGCAAAGCATCAGGGTTGGATGCGGTTCTGAATCAATTCATCCAGCCGGGTGGATGGCGTCAGCTTTGGTGCTTGGGTGGGCCGCTCAGTTCCCGGATCGAAATCCGGCAGCTCCCCGGAAAGATCGCATGGGCCTCCTGCACAGCATGGCTGAGATCTTCGGACTCAAGCAGCTCTTCGCCCCAGTTTTCACCGCAGTGATAGGTGACGGCGAATTGATGCATCGTCTGGTTCTCCATGGTTGGAGTGCGGCTGCCGTCGTTATGGCTCAGTTGGTTGGCCAAACACAAGAGCAATCCTTCCTTCAGCAGCGCAGTCGCACTGTGCGCGGCAACTCTTCGGCGAGTTCGCCCAGGTCATTGAGGGCGGGATAGTCGCGGCCCTCCTCTTGGCACCACGCCGCCACTTCGGGGTAGGCCCACTCGAAGAGCAAGCGCCGGTAGTGCTCTGGTTCCAGTCCTTCCCCGTGTTTGGGGGCGAGTCCGGCTGCCTCCCGTTGCCGGAGGGCTTCAAACAACAGGGTTGCCGTGGCCACCGACACATTCAGCGACTGCACCATGCCGTGCATGGGGATGAACAAGGCCTGGTCCATCAGGTCCCGGGCGCGGTCGGTCAGGCCCCACTTCTCCGCCCCCAGCACAAAGGCTGTCGGACCTGTGAAGTCGCAGTCGCGATAGTCGCGGGCTTCCACACCGAGGTGGGTGCCGTACAGCCGAAAGCCCTGGTCTTTCAGTTGAGTGATCGCCGATTCAATGGATGGATGGTCCCTGAGAGCCACCCATTTCTGGCTGCCCTGGGCGGTGCTGTTGAAGGTGCGGGGCCGTCCCTGCAGGCTGACGATGTGGGCTTCAAGGGCACCGACGGCGTCACAACTGCGCAGGATGGCTGAGAGGTTGTGGGGCTTTTCAACATGCTCCAGCAGCACGGTTAGGTCCGCCATGCGGTGATCCAGAACCGATTTCAGCCGCTCGAACCGGCGCGGCAGCAGAGGCATGGGCTCGCAATTACAAAATGAGGTTTGCTGGCTTGAGGGACGTGGTGCCGGGCATCAGCAGGGCGAGATCTGCATCNCCGTCGCCATTGTTGTCCAGTTCCAGGGTTCCCTTTTGGAACCGTACGTCTCCGGCTGTGCCGGTGAAGGGATCACTGCCGATGAACTGCAGCTCCTTGGCGATCTCGCTGAGGTTGATCTTGTCTTTTCGGCCGAAATCGAGCANTTGATCTGATTTGCCTTTTGCAGCGGGTGAGTCCTTCACGCGCTCGAAGAGGAACGTGTCTTTGCCTTTGCCACCGATCAGGACGTCGGCTCCTCGGCCTCCNGTCAGTTGGTCTTTGCCTTTCAGACCGATCAAGAGATCTGCTTGTTTCCCACCCTCGATTTNGTCGGCACCATCGAGGCCGATCTTGAGGCCTTCGGTGCTTTCAAGCAGCTCATCGGTCAAGCCGATCTTCTTCGTGTTGATGCCGAGGTCTTTGTAGTCCGAGAAGGTGGGCTCGCTGGCGCTTGCCGGCAGAGAGCCGAGCAATTCCACTTTGAACNTCAACGGGCTGTTNGGGGGGATGCGATCGCCGCTGCCGGCNTCCCCATAGGCCTGNTCNGCTGGGATGGTCAACTCGACGACTGATCCGAGGCGTTCACCGACGAGTCCCTTGTCCCAGCCCTCGATCACCTGACCGGCTCCAAGGGTGAAGGAGAAGGGATCGCGGCCTTCAACGGGCTCGAAGCTGGNGAAGTCGAAGTTGGCATCGAATTNCTCTCCGTTCAGCAAAGTGCCTTGGTANAAGACCAGCACCGCGTCGGTGTTGTTGACCGTTGGGCCCTTTGATTTTCTGAGCACATCGGTCGTGAGCTTTGTCACGGTGTCTTTTGCCAAGGTTCTCGTGGACTTTTGAGCACTGTCGCTGATCTTTTCAGCTCTGANAGGCGTCATGGAACACTCCTTCGACCAGCGGGTTTGGCAGGCTGTGTCGCGGATTCCCAAGGGGTCTGTGGCCACCTATGGCCAGATCGCAGATCTGATTGGAGCCTGGGGTTGTGCCCGTCAGGTGGGCTGGGCGTTGCGTCGCCTGCCCCTGCCCTCCGAGGTGCCCTGGCAACGGGTTGTGAATGCCCAAGGCCGNATCTCGATGACGCTCAGCCGCAAGGGCAGTGATTGGATTCAGCGTGATCTGCTGCTCCAAGAAGGAATTCCGGTGGATGCTGAAGGCCGGTTGCCATTGCGAGAGGTTCTTTGGCGGCCGGACGCTAGCTGTGGAGGTTGATACCGCACCGCTTTGGCCGATTCCTCCGTTCGCGGTCTGCCNTCCCGCCAGCTGGCCTGGGAGGTGTTGAAGAACGTTGCGGCTGGGGCCTATGCCGATGTCGCCCTCGANCGTTGTNTGCGGGAGTCGTCGCTGCANGGGGCAGACCGCGCCCTCGCTACAGAGTTGGCCTATGGCGCGATTCGGCAACGGCGACAGCTGGATGCCTGGCTTGATCGTTTGGGTCGCGTTCCCGCTCTCAAGCAGCCGCCGAANTTGCGCTGGTTGTTGCATGTGGGGCTNTATCAGCTGCTGATGATGGAGCGCATACCCGATGCAGCGGCCGTGAACACCAGCGTTGAGCTGGCCAAAACCATCGGTTTGGCTCGCCTGGCGCCNGTGGTGAATGGGGTGTTGCGAGCGGCGCGGCGTGCCCTGGATGCCGGGGAAACGTTGGTCCGTCCGGACACTGCTGCCGGTGCCCTGGGCCTTCAGTACTCGCTGCCTGACTGGTTGACGGGGCTGTTGTTGGAGTGGTGTGATCCCGATCTGGCCGAGCGGATCGCGGCCGCTTCCAATGCGGTGCCCAAGCTCGATCTACGGGTGAACCGGCTGCGCTCCACCCCAGCGGAGGTGACCACAGCGCTTGCCGAAGCAGGCATTGAGGTTTGCCCCATCCCCAACTGTGAGCTGGGANTGCAGGTGATTGGNCACGGCGGTGATTTGCGCACTTGGCCCGGCTACGAGGATGGCCATTGGTGTGTGCAGGATCGCGCCGCGCAATGGGTGGCTCCTCTGCTGGATCCGCAGCCTGGCGATCGGATCCTCGATGCNTGTGCGGCNCCTGGGGGNAAAAGCACCCATCTGGCTGAACTGATCGGTGATCAGGGGGAGGTGTGGGCGTTGGATCGCTCAGCGGGTCGGCTGAAACGGGTGGCTAATAATGCGCATCGGCTTGGCTTGCAGTCGATTCAGGCCATGGCGGCTGATGCCGTGGAGATCGCTCAGAAGCGTCCCGAGTGGCTCGGCTCCTTTCAGCGTTTGTTAATCGACGCTCCATGTTCAGGCCTCGGAACACTGGCGAGGCATCCCGATGCCCGCTGGAGGATGACACCGGAGGAGATCGAGGCCTTACTGCCGCTACAACGCCAGATCATCGATGGACTGGTCCCTCTCCTCGCTGCAGGAGGACGGTTGGTGTATGCCACCTGCACGATTCATCCAGCGGAAAACGAGGCACAGGTGGCTGGATTGCTGGAGCGTCACCCCCAGTTGTCCTGTCTCACCCAGCACCAACGGTGGCCAGGAGATGGGGATGGATTTTTTGCAGCGGTTTTGGTCAAAGCCTCCTGATCAGCGGGTCTCAGTATTAGAAGACTTTGTTATTGCTTCAGTTGTGTTTGCGGGGTTAGATGTTCTGCATCTGTTGATTGGTAGAGATTTTGAAAAATGACTTAGTTAATTACTATATGTATATATATCAAGAAAAAATTGTACTTAATCGTTGCGCCAAAGATACGGGACTGGGCGAGGTGGTTCGGGCGTCGGGGCCTGTAACTCTGTTGTATTTTCCTCGATAGCTGGATTTCCATCGCCAGCGTCAGTGGTTGGGATTTCGCCTTCAGACTCTTCCTTTTTTGGGGGTTTTTGGAAGACTTCTGGTTTTACTGCTAGGCGCATTGGTCGCCTTAATTTGGGTTCCGGGGGGAAAGTCTCAATGGGTATGTCGTCTAAAATCTGAAGCATGAACTGTTTCCATGTCCAAGCTGACTCACCGCTTGAGCTCTTGGTTGGGCTGTCGTCGTCATATCCGAACCACACCCCTGTTGTGAGCTGAGGAATGGAACCTATGAACCAGAGGTCTCTTGTGTTCTCGGAAGTTCCGGTCTTACCCGCTACGGGGCGGTCATCGAGCTTGGCTGCGATTCCCGTGCCTCCAGTTACTACACGCTGCAACATCGAGTTCATTACATCGGCGACATCGCTGTCGATAGCGCGGCGGCCTCGGTCACCATCGAATTTGCGGTTCCAGATCACCTCACCTTCCGGTCCACGAATTTCCTCAAAAGGTGACGGCTCAAAAAAAACTCCACGATTTGTCATTGCTGCATAAGCGGCAGTCATGTCGAGAACCGTTTGCTCATAGGCGCCAATTGCCATGGGGTAAAACTTTCCAAGAGGACGTGAGGTGCCAATATTGAAGCTATTAGCTGTTTCTATAACCGAATCGAATCCAACTATATCTTGAAGCTGTACTGCTACAGTATTTAGCGAATTTTTTAGTGCGTTAGATAGTGATATCAATCCAAAGTATTTATCACCAAAATTCTTTGGACAATAACCGTCCCAACAACGTTTCGCATCGAAGACTTTGGTCTCCGGCTTCATTCCCTGCTTGATTGCTGCTGCGTAGGGGAAAAGCTTGAAGGTTGAACCAGGAGAGCGAAGCGCAAGCATCGCTCGGTTGAACTGACTTTCGGAGAAGTCCTTGCCCCCTACCATCACCCTTACAAGGCCGGTAGAGGGTTCAATTGAAACCATTGCCCCCTCAGTGTTGAATGGTGCGTTAGCTCTTATCGCCTCTTGTCCTTTGCGCTGCCAATCGAGATTGAGGCTGGTTTTTATTTGGATTCCCCCTACCTCTAGCTGGTCGGGGGTGAGAAGTTTGGGGAGTTCTTGCGCAATCCAAGTGGTGAAATAAGGAGCTGAACTATTGAAATATTTTGGCGTAGAAGGTCTTAATTTGAGTGGTTTTTTTTTGGCATTTAAGGCTTCGGATTTGTTGATGAATCCTGACTGAACCATTCGGTCAAGTACTAAGGATCGACGGTTTAGTGATATGTCTGCATTCACCAGTGGCGAATAAATCGATGGTGCCGGCGGCAGCCCTGCGATTAAGGCCGCTTCTGGAAGCGTGAGCTGATCAGGTGTTTTGGAAAAGTAGATCCAGGCGGCATCGGCGACGCCATAGGCGCCGGAGCCGAGATACACATAATTCAGGTATTGCTCAAGGATCTGCTGCTTGCTCAGCTGGCGTTCCAGCTTGAAGGCCAGTGCAGCTTCCTTGAGCTTGCGGGTGATCGTGCGGTCCTGACTGAGAAAGACCGTGCGCGCCAGTTGCTGCGTAATCGTGCTGGCCCCTTCACGGACCGATCCCTGGCGCACATTGGTGACGATGGCGCGGGCAATCCCCCAGCCATCGACTCCGTCGTGGTCGTAAAAGCGTCGATCTTCGGCGGCGATGAAAGCCTGCTGGAGCAGGATCGGCATCTCGCCGGGCTTCAGCTTCTCGCGAGTGGCCGGCCCAAGTTTCTGGATCACCCTGCCGTTCGTCGAGAGCAGGGTGATCGTTCCTGGACGATTAAAGGTGGCCACTCCCCGGGCATCGGGGAGTGTGGAATCGATCAAGCTGGTAACCGCCCTTGTGCTGAGGGCAGCGCCGACTCCGATCGCTGCTGCAGATCCCGCGATGAGGACCCATTGCAAACGGGTACGGCTCACATTCCCTGAATCAGGGGGCTGTGTCCGACGGCAATCGCCGTTACCAACATGCCGAGCACCAAGAACGGTTGGGCACTGGCCTGATATTTCACGTCGAACTCAACGGGATCTCGGAGGAGCCAGATGTCCTGGAAGGTGATTTGGGGAATGATGAGCAACACCAACAACACCGCAGCGAAATGCTGACCGATGGCAATCAGAACGGCAACCATCGCTAGCTGGAAAAGATCGATCATGCCGGCGCTGATCCAGCTCGCGGTCTTGATGCCGAACACCACTGGCAGGGACTGCAAACCCAGTGCGCGGTCGCCTTCCACACTTTTGAAATCGTTGACCACTGCAATCCCAAGGCCGGCGAGGCTGTAGGCGAGCGTCAACGCTGCGGTCGTCCAGGTCAGCTGACCAAAGAGGGCCTGGCCAGCCCACCAAGGCAATGCGATGTAACTCGCGCCGAGGGCGTAATTCCCCAGCCAACCGTTCTGCTTGAGCTTGAGCGGGGGGGCTGAGTAGATGTAGCTCACAAACGATCCGCCCAGAGCCAGAAGGAAAACAACGGGGGTGGTGTGTTCGGCCCACTGGTCGAGGCCGTAGGCCACGCCAAGGCCTGCCAGCAGCAACACGACAATCTGCAGCTTGACCTGACCGAGAGGGATCGCTCCGGAGGGAATGGGGCGGTACGGCTCGTTGATCGCGTCGATCTCGCGGTCGTAGTAGTCGTTGATGGTTTGCGTGAAGCCGGCCAGAAGAGGCCCGCTCATCAACATGCAGGCAAACGACGCGAGCACGTGGTCCAACTTCCATTGGTATTGACCACTGGCAGCTGCACCGCACACAACACCCCAGATCAGTGGGATCCAGGTGACCGGCTTCATCAGCTGCAGCCGCAGCTTCCAAATGTTGTTGGTGCCAGAGGCACCTTTCATTCCTAGAAGCTGACGAGCGTCACTCACGGATTCGAGCCTCAGGCTGCTGCGATTTCGTCTTCGAAGAACCAGTTGGTGGAGCCATTGCTCAGTTCCACCACAACACCGATTCCTTTGCCGTCCACAGTTCTGAACTCCTTCACCGTGCCGCTGGCATCAGTTTTAAGAAGGTCCACCAGGTTCTGGGGAATCCGGTCGCGGACGCGGGTGATCTTGATTTTCGATCCGATCGAGATCGATGCACCCTGGGTCATGGCCTGCGAGGCTTGGAGAGTGGCGCAACACTAACAGTCGATTTTGTGCTGGAACCATGGTTGCCCTGCGTTTGATTCCATGCCTTGATGTCGCCCGGGGCCGCGTGGTTAAAGGCGTCAACTTCGTTGGGCTACGGGATGCTGGTGATCCGGTGGAGCTCGCTTGCCGCTACAGCAAGGCGGGTGCTGATGAATTGGTCTTTCTCGATATCGCAGCTAGCCATGAGGGCCGGGCGACGTTGGTGGAGATGGTCCGGCGGACAGCGGAATCGGTCACCATTCCATTCACCGTTGGTGGTGGCATCGCCTCCCTTGATGGGATGACAGAGCTGTTGCGTGCGGGGGCAGACAAGGTCAGCCTGAATTCTTCGGCGGTGCGTCGGCCTGAACTGGTGTCGGAGGGTGCCGAGCGTTTTGGTTGCCAGTGCATCGTGGTGGCGATTGATGCCCGTCGCCGTGAGTCCGGTGGGTGGGATGTCTACGTCAAAGGTGGACGTGAGAACACCGGATTGGATGCCGTCAGCTGGGCTCGATCCATGGCGGAGGCCGGGGCTGGTGAAATCCTGCTCACCTCGATGGATGGTGATGGCACCCAGGCTGGCTATGACCTCGAGCTCACCCGTGCGGTGGCCGATGCCGTTCCGATCCCGGTGATCGCTTCAGGAGGGGCAGGTTGCATGGATCACATCGCCGAAGCGCTGGATGTGGGCCCTTCCGGTGGCCATGCGTCGGCAGCGTTGCTGGCCTCCCTACTGCATGACGGTGTGCTCACGGTGGAAGAGATCAAAAGGGATCTGTTGGGCCGAGGGCTGACCATCCGTCCCCTCTAGGTTTTGCGCATTGAGCGTCGTTGTTGTGGAACCCGGTGATCCCGCTGCTGTTGAGCAGCTGTTCGATTCGGTGGCCCCAAGTTACGACCGGCTCAACGATCTGCTGAGCCTGGGGTTGCATCGCCATTGGAAACGGCGTTTGGTGTCCATGCTCAAGCCTGCGCCCGGTGAGCATTGGCTTGATCTGTGTTGTGGCACAGGAGATTTGGCGTTTCTGCTGGCTAGAGCGGTGCGCCCAGGCGGCACGGTCGTCGGTCTCGATAGCGCCGCGTCTCCGTTGCAGCGAGCCGAGCAGCGCCACCGTCAAGAGCCCTGGTTGCCGCTGAGCTTTCGTCAGGCTGATGCGTTGAGAACCGGTCTTTCACCCGCCAGCATGGATGGTGTGGTGATGGCTTACGGCCTCCGCAACCTGGAGGATCCAGCCCTTGGCCTGCGCGAGGTGCGCCGTTTGCTGAAGCCGGGTGGCCGCGCTGGAATTCTCGACTTCAATCGCTTGGAGCCCCAAGCCATCGCCGCCCGGTTCCAAACGCTCTATCTGCGGCGGATTGTGGTTCCGGTTGCATCGGCGTCTGGACTGCGAGAGCAATACGCCTATCTCGAGAAAAGCTTGCAGCGTTTTCCCACGGGACGGGAGCAAGAACGCCTTGCGTTGGCTGCGGGATTTCAACAGGCATCCCATCACACGCTCAGCGGGAACCAGATGGGAATTTTGGCCCTGAGGGCTTGAATCTTTGTACGCGAGGCTTGCGACAGGGCGGGGCAAGGAGCTAAATCAAAAGAAAAGATAAAGGTCGAATCCGCTTTGGCTTTTCCCCTTCCTTCGCTGCTGTCCACGATCGAGGACCTGCTTCAGGAAGTGCAATGGCTGGATGGCCTGATCTTGATCACCGATTCCCAGCGGGCCAGCTTCGTGTCGTTCTCGCAGGTTGATCCACTGCTACGCCGCTTGCGCAGCAAGCCGAGGGGTCACGATGTGGCCGAGAAACTCTGCATGTCCTTGCTGGAGACCCATGGCAAGGGTGGCGTTAAGCCGGTTTTGGTGTTCCAGGGGGACGGCAGTTTTTGGTTGGGAATGATGGGCACCTCTGCGGCGAATCCCCACCGGCGGCATGCGGTGGCTCATCTCAACCGTTGTTTGAGTCAGAGCGACTGAATCCCGCCAGAATCATGGGCTGGTTGCTCTGGAGTGTTCCGGGAACTCAGTCAAGGATTTGGTTTCTGCTGAGGCACTCTTGAATGCGTCGTCCTCATGTATTGATGAGATGTATTGGCTTGTGATTGGCCTCAATTTATTTCATTAAAAGCAGCACATCAATTTTGAGTTAGTTCAGCCCAATATTATTTGGATTTCTCAAAGAAGCTAGTATTCATTGGAGAACAAAGGGAAATTAAACGAATTCGCGAAGATCGATCTTGACAGCTTCTGTATTTCCACGAATAATCGAAGAGAGTAATTGCGTAAAGTGGTCTTACGGGATTTTTATGCTCTCATAATCACCTCGGAATATGGCTAAAGCTGGTAAAAATATTCAACGCGGTTAGTCAGAAAGTAAATATTGTTTTGATCAAGCCACCCAATTGTTGAAAGATTTGATCAGCTGGTGTGTTGTCTCCGAGGGGACGGGATCGATAAAACAGGGCAGGCGTCACGCTGATGTGATCGGTCACTTGGAACTGATACCACCACTCCCAAATAAGTTGTCGGTTGGCAGGAGTTTGATCACCACGAAGACTGCTCGCAAAGACGGGCTGACCAATGGCCATCCCTGCATTGTTGCCTAGCACTAACACATCCTTCCATTTGAGCTCAACGCTCCAGGACTGGCCGATTTCGACCT
>NZED01000046.1 GCA_002690325.1 Synechococcus sp. ARS1019 | reverse complement strand
CCCGGCGACGACATCCCTGTGGTTCAGGTCTCCGGCCTGAAAGCCATCGAAGGCGAGGCTGAGTGGGAAGCCAAGATCGAAGAGCTGATGGCAGCCGTTGACGCTTCCATCCCTGAGCCTGAGCGTGAGGTTGACAAGCCTTTCCTGATGGCTGTGGAAGACGTGTTCTCCATCACTGGACGTGGCACCGTGGCCACCGGCCGGATTGAGCGTGGCATCGTCAAGGTCGGCGAAGAAATCGAAATCGTCGGCATCAAAGACACCCGCAAGACGACCGTCACCGGTGTTGAGATGTTCCGCAAGCTGCTCGACGAGGGCATGGCTGGCGACAACGTTGGTCTGCTGCTGCGTGGCATCCAGAAGGAAGACATCGAACGCGGCATGGTGCTGGTGAAGCCCGGCTCCATCACCCCTCACACAAAATTCGAGGGTCAGGTGTATGTGCTGAAGAAGGAAGAAGGCGGCCGCCACACTCCTTTCTTCGCTGGCTATCGCCCGCAGTTCTACATCCGTACAACTGACGTGACCGGCCAAATCACCGCTTTCACAGCCGAAGACGGCAGCAACGTGGAAATGGTCATGCCTGGTGACAACATCCAGATGACTGGTGAACTGATCTGCCCCGTCGCCATTGAGCAGGGCATGCGTTTCGCTATCCGTGAAGGCGGCCGCACCATCGGTGCTGGCGTGGTCTCCAAGATCATCGAGTGATCGTCATCCTCTGATGACTCCGATAGGGGATCAGTTGATCCCCTATCTTTTAAACTTCGAAGGTGCTGATGGGCATGGCTCCAGCACCTTTAGAACCTCGACAATTCACACTCCCCTTCCCCTAGGGGACACCGTCTGCGCTTCCTATGTCCACTGCCATCGCTCAGCAGAAGATCCGCATCCGCCTAAAGGCGTTTGACCGCCGCATGCTGGATCTCTCTTGCGACAAAATCATTGAAACGGCCGACAACACCGCTGCGACAGCGATCGGCCCAATTCCTCTCCCCACGAAGCGCAAGATCTACTGCGTCCTGCGTTCACCACACGTGGACAAAGACTCGCGCGAGCATTTCGAGACCCGCACCCACCGTCGCATCATCGACATCTACAGCCCTTCCGCTAAGACGATTGATGCGCTGATGAAGCTTGATCTCCCCAGTGGTGTGGACATCGAGGTGAAGCTCTGATCGCCTCAATCCGAGCACTCACTCCTTAGGATCCAACAACGTTCAGGACGTCGTCCGTGTCCGATTACTCCGTCAGGGAGCTTCCCCTGTTTCCCCTGCCGGACGTCGTCCTTTTCCCACAGCAGCTTTTACCGCTGCACATTTTTGAGTCGCGTTATCGGATGTTGCTCCAGTCGGTACTGGAGACCGATCAACGCTTCGGAATCATCCGAATCGACCCGAACACCGGCGATATGGCTGAGATCGGTTGTTGCGCTGAAGTGCTGCAACATCAAACCACCGACGACGGCCGCAGCTACATCGTCACTCTGGGACAACAGCGGTTTCGGCTGTTGAACATCGCGCGCGAAACACCATTCCGTACAGGCATGGTCAGCTGGATTGAGGATGAGAACACCAACGATCCAGAGAGCCTGGACGAACTCAGCCGGACTGTCTCGGAAGCCCTCAAAGACGTGGTGACGTTGACCGGGAAGCTCCAGGGACAGGACGTTTCTCTCCCCGATGATCTTCCCGATCTTCCCCGTGAACTCTCCTACTGGATTGGCGCCCATCTCGATACTCGCGCAGCCGGTGAGCAGCAGGCGCTGCTCGAGCTCACGGACACCAGAGAACGTTTGCATCGACAGTTCGAGATGCTCGATCACACCCGTCGGCAATTGGCAGCACGAACCGTGCTGAAGGACACCCTGAACAGCGCAGACGGCGCGGAGGACTAAATGCTTGCTGGATTGCTTCTGCTGACGGGTGCCGTCGGTGCCACTGCTTGTTGGATCTGGCTGCGCCGAGACCGCCGCTACGAATCCTCTGAAAGCGTTGCGGCGGCTTATGACGCCTGGACAGATGATCGCCTGCTGGAACGGCTCTGGGGTGATCACGTTCACCTCGGCCACTACGGAAGCCCCCCACGCCGAACGGATTTCCGCGCTGCGAAAGCGGCGTTCGTTCATGAACTCGTGCGCTGGAGCGGACTTGATCAACTCCCACCCGGGTCACGAGTGCTGGATGTGGGCTGTGGAATTGGTGGCAGCGCCAGGATTCTCGCCAAGGATTACGGGCTTGATGTACTCGGCATCAGCATCAGCCCTGCTCAAATCCGCCGAGCTACCGAACTAACCCAAGAGGGGCTGAGTTGTCGCTTTGCAGTGATGGATGCACTGGATCTGCAACTGCCAGATCACAGCTTCGATGCGGTCTGGAGTGTTGAAGCAGGCCCACACATGCCAGACAAGCAGCGCTACGCCGATGAGCTGCTCAGGGTGCTCAAGCCCGGTGGGCATCTCGCCGTCGCCGATTGGAACAGACGCGATCCCCAAGACGGTGCGATGAACCGGACCGAGCGCTGGGTGATGCGTCAGCTGCTCAACCAGTGGGCTCACCCTGAGTTCGCCAGCATTCCCGGCTTTCAATCCAACCTCAGCACAAGCGTTCACAACCAAGGTGAAATCGCAACGGCTGACTGGACACGAGAAACCCTTCCCTCCTGGATCGACTCCATCGTTGAAGGGGTCCGCCGGCCCGGAGCAGTCTTCAGCCTGGGGCCCAAAGCAGTTCTGCAGGGTCTTCGCGAAACACCAACCCTGCTTCTGATGCACTGGGCTTTCGCCACAGGGCTCATGCAGTTCGGGGTGTTCCGACTGCGGCGGTAAGCCTCAACTTCTAGTCAGTTCACTGCTGGGGTAAGCACCAAAGTGAGCCAGGTGCTCACAAAAGGGCTGCAGATCGGCGATCAATTCGTTCAACGCCACTGAACCGTCCGTCACCGAGGACAGTTCGACATCAATGAAGAACACATATTCACCCAGTTCGCGTTTCGATGGCCGCGATTCAATCCGGCTCATGTTCAAACCGCGCCGTGCCAGACAAGCCAAGGCTTCAAGCAGTGCACCAGGAGCGTTGCGGTGCAATGAAAACGCCAAGCTGGCCACATCACCTTGATCACTGCGATCTCCCCGCTGCAACAGCAAAAAACGGGTGCAGTTTCCGGGCACATCATTGATCGGGAAGGCCAACTCTTGAAGGCCGTGTTCAGCACCCGCCCCCTGGGAGGCAATCGCCGCTCGGAAACGGCTGCCCCGCACCATGCGGGCCGCCTCAGCTGTGGACGAGGTCGGCAGCTGCAGGGCCTGCGGAAGATGCTGAGCTAACCAAGCGCTGCACTGCGCCAAAGCCTGGGGGTGAGATAACACTTCTGTGATGCCATCCAGTGATCCATCACCGAGCAAGGCATGGCGAATCGGCAACACCAATGCCCTTCGAATGCAGAGCTCACGATGCATCCAGAGGGAATCAAGGATGGCGGTGACCCCACCCTCCACCGAATTCTCCACCGGGACCACCGCTGCATCGCAGTGGCCATGGGCCACATGTTCCACGACAGATCGGAGACCAGCGCAGGCCACCAATTCGGACGACTGCATCGACTCCAGACCCATCAAGGCCCGAGTGGCCTGCTCGCCATAGGTACCGGCTGGTCCAAGGAACGCAATGCGACTGACCATCGAGGCGATGCCTGTGGACTCGATAAGATCATCATGCGTCAGGTGATGCTCATGCCTCTGGCCTTCAGTGCCAGTCAGCATCTCGCCCTTCACGTCCAGCAGAACGCGGACCGACTTCCGGCCTATCTGCATGAGGACGACCGGCTAGTTGCAGCGCTTCTCGATTCCCGGCAACTCACGCCACTGGAGCCAGGGAGATATCGCTATGTGGTCACCAGCCTGCAGGTGTTTCAGCTGCACGTAAAGCCGATTGTCTGCTTAGAAATCGTGCACGAGGAGGACTCCGTTCTCATGCGTGCTCTCGACTGCGAACTCGAAGGCCTGGGCATCGTCGACGACTTTGATCTCACTCTGGAAGCGCGACTCCAGGCCGATGCCAATGGCCTGAGTGGCATGGCATCCCTCACGGTGCAAGTCAGCCAACCGTCCTTGCTGCGCTTGATCCCTAAGGCCATGCTTGAGAGCACCGGTACCTCCATCCTCAGCGGGATCCTTCTCGGGATCAAAGGGCGCGTGGGCCAACAGCTGATCACTGACTTCAACAGCTGGTGCAGCGAATCAGAACTGAAATCGCTTGAGAAAACTACGGCGATGCAGAACTGTCGGCCCTAGCTCAAGAAGCGACTCTCGATGCAAACGTGTGCCATACCCGGCATGCCGTTCCAAGCCATAACCAGGAAAGCTCAGAGCCAACCGCTGAATCAAATGATCGCGACTCTGTTTGGCCAACACACTGGCCGCAGCAATCGACAGCACGTGCATATCCCCGGAGACCACGGTCTCCTGGGGCCCGGTCCACAGACGTAAAGGCAAATTGCCATCAACCAGAACGAGTTCTGGGCGTTGAGGAAGTCGCTGGAGAGCCCGGAGCATGGCAAGTTCCGTGGCTCGCCGGATGCCCTGTCGATCGATCTCGCGCGCAGACGCTTGACCCAGGGCCCAAACCAAGGCCTGAGCTTCAATTAAAGGCACCAGTTGTTCACGACGTCGCGCCGACAATTTCTTGCTGTCGGTGAGCCCAGCCACTCGCAAACGATCAGCTGCCGCTGGCTCAAGAACCACAGCGGCGGCAAAAACGGGCCCAAACAAACAACCACGGCCCACTTCATCAACCCCTGCGACTGTGGAAGCGCAGGGGTAAGACGACGTCATCGTTGCGACAAGCGGAGAGCTTTAGACCGTCGCAGCGGAGGAGCGTCGCCGCCGACGCCTTGGCTCGTCCCCGTCAGTCGGTGCTGCTTCAGAGGGAGGGGCAGCATCCACTGACGCAACCGCGACTGGGGGCTCTTCAACTGGTGGCGTGACCTCTAGAGGTGTGATCTCGACCATGAGTGGAGCCGAAGATTCGATCGGCACGGGAGCTGCCACAACTGGTGCGACAGTCTCTGTCGTTGACGAGCCGCTTCCGTTTCGGCCGGCACCACGTCCACCACGTCCACGGCGACGGCGGCGATTGGTGTTCGCGGCCAATTGTTGACGGGCTTCGTCCAACACAGCCTCGGCGTCTTCGCCCGGTCGAACCACGCGCACCATGACGTTATCCGCCTCTGGTGGCTCCTCCAGCAGGAGAGCCGGGCTGAGACCTAACCAGCCGTAGAGCTGCTGCTGCTCATCTGTCATCGGAACAGCGACCAATTGCGGTTCGGAGCGACGGGCACCGGCGCCAGCGCTTCCTGGAGCGGGATCCGCCGGCGCAATCGCCTCTGGAGCAGTAGTTCCAGGGGCCTCGAGCCCTGCAGCAGGCATATCGATCTCCCCAGCTGCGCGACCGCGGCCACCCCCGCGCCGACGACGCCCGGAGCCATTGCCGCTCTCCCCAGGAGACGACACCTCTGCGCGAGCGGAAGCGGCAGATCGAACCAAACCTGTGGCCGTGGCCAACGGTTGCAACAGATCCTTGCCGGGAAGAACTGCCACATGCCCGAGACCACCGCAGCTGGGACAAGCCCGACCGAACAACTCGTAAATGTTCTGCCCTTGCCGTTTGCGGGTGAGCTCCACCAGGCCAAGTTCCGTCAGCTGCGCAATCTGAGGACGGGCTCCATCGTCACGCACAGCTGCTGTGAAGTGCTCCAGCAACTGCAACTGATCGCGACGGGAGTCCATATCGATGAAATCGATGATGATCACGCCGCCGATATTGCGCAACTTCAGCTGGCGCGCAATCTCAATCGCTGCCTCACAGTTGGTCCAGAGAACCGTTTCCCGAGCATTCGCCGACCGTGTAAACGATCCGGAGTTCACATCGATCACGGTGAGAGCTTCCGTCGGCTCGATGATCACGTAACCACCAGACGGCAAATCCACCCGTGGTTTCAGGGCATCGCGGATCGCAGCATTGACCTTGTAATCCTCCAATAAATCGCCTGGTTCGGCCTGGGCTTCCACCAGCACATTGGGACCATCCGCGCCAAGGAAGTCCGTAACTCGATCAACAGCAGAGGCGTCGTCGACCACCACCCGGACCAAGTCCGGACCCATATGGTCTCGAAGAATCCGATGGATGAAGTCTTCATCTCGGTTCAGCAGCACGGGAGGTGCGGCAGATTCAGCCGCTTGTTGAATCGCTTCCCACTGCCGGAGAAGCATCTCCAGGTCATCAATCAGGAGTTCTTCACTGATGCCCTCTGCTTCTGTGCGAATTAGCAATCCCGCTGACGGAGGCTTGATCAGAACCCCTAGAGCCCTCAAACGGTTCCGTTCTGACTCTGCACTGATGCGACGCGAAATGTTGACGCCCTGACCATGGGGCTGGAGAACCAAGTAACGGCCAGGCAAGGCCAAATTGCCGGTCAAGCGGGGGCCTTTGGTCCCCGTCGGTTCCTTCATCACTTGGACCAACACCTTCTGGCGTGGTTCGAGCAATTCAGTGATCCCTGCAGCTCCTTTTTTTAAGCGCAGCGGACCGAGGTCAGTGACATGAATAAAACCATTTTTTTCGCTTTCGCCAATATTGACAAAAGCAGCGTCTATCCCTGGGAGAACATTCTCAACGGTACCCAGATAAACATCACCAATTTGATAACGACCTTGGGCAACGATCAGCTCATCGACGCGCTCATCAGTGAGAACAGCGGCAATCCGCAGTTGCTCAGCGATGACAATTTGTTGGGGCATGGATGGACAATGCAGAAGCCCATGCAGGGCTCAATCCCCGACGACCCCCTTCGGGTTCGGGGTGGATCTCAACGTGGTGGACTTGAAATGTTGCGGAGTGCAGAACTCCTTTGATGTCGTCTCAGCAAAGCGGCCATTCAGGCCATTCATTTGAGGAAAAATCTGATCAACCGAAACCGATCGAAAAGATTGAGTCAATAACCATGCTGTTCAGCATGAACTTGACTTGATCATCAAATTAGCATCGTGCAAGGACGAGTGCGTCGCGGCACACCTTCTTGACAGTCAACGGCTGAGAGAGCTGCTCAGACAGCCAGTGCTGGATTTGCCCTGGACGAAGGCTGCGCCCCATCTCATCCACACCAGCCTCGAGCCGCAGACGGATGCCCGATGGGCTCTCATGCTCAATCCGTTCAAGCTTGCGAAGTGACGGGCGACAGTCCCGTTGACGAGGGCGACCCTTCTTATCTGTGTCATGCCAGACCAACGTGTCAGACGCGAGCAGAGCCTCGACCGCCTTGTCCCAGTCGGCACGACCTCCATCACTCAAAGCGAGGTCAAAACTCCATACCGCTCCGCTGATCTCTTGCGACAGGCTGCGTCCACTCACTGGAACAACGCTCGCAGAAAGCAGATCGATCCCTTCCGGAAGCAACGGTTTCAGGGTCTCGAGAAAGATCGTTGGCTCCAAAGGAGCTGTGAATTCCAGATCCATCCACTCGCTTTGAGCTTCACAACCAAGCGGGAGAGCCAAGGCGATCTGAATGCGCGGTAAAGGATGAAAACCGCCGGTGAAACTGATCGGTAAACCACTCCGTCGCAAGGCCCGTTCCAGCATTCGCATCAGATCCAGATGGCTGAGCAGAGCCATGGATCCACTCTTGGCGAACTGAATGCGCAATCGGCAGACACGATCACTGGGCGGAGCTTGCATCGGCACCTGTTGGGGAACCTCCGGTGCCGGTACCACAACGTTATGGCCGAGTTCAGGCCCACAGACTCCGCAACTACTGCAGCCCTCAAAGGAACAGTCCGGAACAATCGACGCCTCTAAAGCGCGTTGAAGATCCTCTGCCAACCAGCGCTTATCGATTCCCGTATCGATGTGATCCCAAGGCAGCGGCTGACCACAGAACGCTTTCAGATCTTGGCGATCCAAGGCAGACACAGCACTCCAACCACCCATCTCCATCGCTCGATACGTCCCTTCGAGGCCGGCGGCGGCGATCGCACCGGTCCAGGCCGCGAAGGCGCGATCTAAGGACTCAAACCAGGCATCCATCCCGGCACCTGCTCGCCAGGCAGCCTCGATCACCGGAGCGAGTCGTCGATCACCACGACCGACAAAGTCTTCCATCGCCGACAGCCGCACATCGGTGAAGTTGACCTTGAGACCCTTTAAACGCTTAAACGCGCTCCTAAGCAGATCCTGACGACGGACAAACTCAACGGTGGACACGCTGTGCCATTGGAACGGCGTGTGCGGTTTTGGCGTGAAATTACTGATGGTGATGTTGAGGTTCAACCTGCCAAGATCCCGACAGCGCTGCTGGAGCATCACGCAGGTCTCGGCAATCCCGAGAACGTCGGCGTCCGTCTCACCAGGAAGGCCGATCATGAAATACAGCTTCACCTTGCGGTAGCCGTTCTCCATGGCCGTTCGGATGCCATGGATCAAGTCATCATCTGTCAGTCCTTTGTTGACGATGTCCCGCAAGCGCTGGGTCCCCGCCTCAGGTGCAAAGGTCAGGCCGGCCTGACGCGTACCACCGAGGATGTGAGCGATGTCGTCATCGAACCGATCAACCCGCTGGCTGGGCAGCTGCAACGTGACGTTCTGATCCGCTAAGCGGTTACGAAGCTCGACACCCACCGCCGGCAGAGCCAAGTAATCGCTGCAACTGAGCGACAACAGCGAAAAATCGCTGTAACCGGTCTGTTTCATACCGGTTTCCACAGCCTCAATCACGGCCTCAGGCTCCACATCCCTGGCTGGGCGTGTAAGCATCCCCGGCTGACAGAACCGACATCCCCGCGTGCAGCCCCGACGGATTTCCACCGTGAGTCGGTCATGGACTGTTTCCACGTGGGGGACCAGACCCATCGCGTAATGCGGCATTGGAGTCGCCACGCGACGCAGCACACGGGCTGGCAGTTCAGGATGCACAGGCTGCAGGCTCACGCCATCCGCGCCTGG
The DNA here is from genome assembly GCA_002690325.1 of Synechococcus sp. ARS1019. Classification (GTDB taxonomy): domain Bacteria; phylum Cyanobacteriota; class Cyanobacteriia; order PCC-6307; family Cyanobiaceae; genus Parasynechococcus. The sequence continues at coordinate 6,701 of NZED01000046.1, read as the reverse complement.
CCGATACAGCGAGGGCACATACACCCCAGGAACCTGAGCGAGGTCACGAAGCAGCTCCGACCTCGTCAGCCCTGAACCCTTCGCTTCGGACACCACCAGACCGATCTCAGGAAGCAATTCCTCACCATCGCCAAGGGCAATGAAATCGAAGAAATCGGCATACGGCTCCGGATTACTCGTCGCCGTTGGTCCCCCCGCGAAAATCAAAGGAGGTGACTCAGGGTCACTGAGAGGCAGATCTCCACGCTCCGCAGCCCGGACCGGGATCCGACTGAGATCCAACATCTCGAGGATGTTGGTCGCTCCAAGTTCATAACTAAGACTGAACCCCAGGATGTCGAAGGCCGGCAAAGGCCGACGACTTTCAACTGCGAACAAGGCTTGCTGGCGCTCTCTGAGCCGACTCGCAAGATCAGATGCTGGTAAATAAGCCCGATCACAAAGCTGATCCGGGATCGCGTTGAGAATCGAATAGAGAATGATGTGGCCGAGGTTGCTGGAGCCCACCTCGTAGATCTCCGGATAAGTCAACGCCCAACGCACCCGAGCGGACGACCAGTCACGCTCCCTGACGCCGAGCTCATGCCCCATGTAGCGAGCAGGCTTGTTGATCGAACTGTCGACCAGCGCGTGGAAATCAACTGGTGTATCAACAGCAGACATGACAGCCAACAGCGATCTCCATCGTCAGTTCATCGTATGGATCAGCGGTTGGCACGCTCGGCAGGGCAGGATGCCCCCGCAGACATCCTTTCGATAACCCCGTGGTGCAGGTCAACGGCAACTATCTAAAGCTCAAAGCTGGCTACCTGTTCCCTGAAATCGCACGCCGCGTCAAGGCATTCAGCGCAGCCAACCCAGATGCCGCTTTGATTCGCCTCGGCATTGGTGATGTCACCGAGCCTTTACCACTGGCCTGCCGTGAGGCGATGAAGCAGGCCATTGATGAAATGGGCACGGCTGAAGGCTTTCATGGCTACGGCCCAGAGCAGGGATATGGCTGGCTTCGGGAAGCGATCGCCACCAACGACTTCCAATCCAGAGGCTGTGACATCAGCGCCGACGAAATCTTTGTTTCCGACGGCTCCAAATGCGACAGCAGCAACATTCTCGACATCCTTGGTGAAGGCAACCGGGTAGCCGTGACCGATCCGGTTTATCCCGTGTATGTCGACAGCAACGTGATGGCCGGCCGCACCGGCGAGGCCGGAGATGAAGGCCGTTATGCCGGCTTGAGCTATCTGCCAATCAGTGCCGCGAATGACTTCACAGCGCAGATTCCCAGCGAGCCGGTTGACCTGATTTATCTGTGTTTCCCGAATAACCCGACAGGTGCCGTTGCCACCAAGGCCCAACTCAAAGCATGGGTCGATTACGCCCGCAGCAATGGGGCTCTGATCTTGTTCGATGCGGCCTACGAAGCCTTCATTCAAAATCCTGAATTACCCCACTCAATTTTTGAGATTGAGGGCGCAAGGGAGTGCGCGATCGAATTCCGCTCCTTCTCCAAGAATGCCGGGTTCACAGGAACACGATGCGCCTTCACCGTGGTTCCCAAAGGGCTGAAAGGCAAAGCTGCCAATGGAGAAGCCGTGGAACTTTGGGGGCTCTGGAACCGTCGTCAAAGCACCAAGTTCAATGGCGTGAGCTACATCATCCAAAGAGGTGCTGAGGCTGTTTATTCGGACGCTGGCCAGAACGAAGTCAAAACCTTGGTCCAGTTTTATATGGAGAATGCCGCAATCATTCGCCGCGAATTGAGTGCAGCTGGCCTAACCATTTATGGCGGTGAGCATGCCCCCTACGTGTGGATTAAAACCCCCGATGGAATGGATTCCTGGGGATTCTTCGATCACCTTCTGAACAAAGCCAATGTTGTTGGCACACCTGGTAGTGGATTTGGAGCAGCCGGTGAAGGCTATTTCCGCCTCTCCGCCTTCAACAGCCGCAGCAATGTGGATGCCGCAATGGCACGGATCAAATCACTCTGAATCACCAGTGGTTCAATTCGCCTTACATTCGTTTGAGATGAACTCCATCACCATGGTCATGGCGACCGAAAGCCCCTCGTCGAAACCCGGGGGGGCAGCGGTGATGGAAAAGGCCCCTGAGCGGGTGCGAAAACAATCGCCCCGCTACAAGGTTCTTCTCCACAACGACCCGGTCAATTCGATGGAGTATGTGGTCACAACCTTGCGAGAGGTTGTGCCTCAACTCAGCGAACAAGATGCAATGGCCGTGATGCTGGAAGCACACAACACGGGCGTAGGTCTGGTGATCGTGTGTGACATCGAACCAGCCGAGTTTTACTGCGAAACACTCAAGAGCAAAGGTCTAACCAGCACAATCGAACCAGAAAGTTGATCCAACTCCCGTGATCCCCAGCGAGATCCTTAGCCGTCACCCTCGCTGGATCGCGACGCTTCTCATCATTCCCCTGCTGTACGCAGCGGGATGGCTGGAAGCGATGTTGATGGTCCCCCTCGGTTTACCGAAGGAGCAGGTCTCTCTCCTTGGAACGCTGCTGAGCTTTCTTCAATTTGTGTGGTTGATGCCCATCTGGGCCCGAAAGCGCTGGAACGAGCGACACGCCTTTCGCTTCCTAGGCCTCAGCAGACAGCAGAATCAAACAACGCCCTCCATCGTTTTACTGGTCAAAGGCACTCTGTTGGCCATCGGACTGCTCGGCCTGATTGCTGTGCCATTGGTTCTGNATGNATGGGCTCTNTGGCGTCCCCAGCTCTCCATCGCCACCACGTTTAATGCCCTCATTCTTGGTCTTGTTGTGGGANTAGCTGAGGAATTAATCTTCCGCAGTTGGCTCCACTCAGAGCTCAAATTANTTTGGAGAAACCAACAAGCAATTGNTGGACAAGCACTNNTTTTTAGTGTGGTGCATACACGCTTCAACCTTGGAGCGTCAGCAATGATGGGCTTGTTGGTTGGATTGTTTTTGCTGGGGATGCTGCTGGCCATCCAGCGCAAACTTGATCAANACTCCCTTTGGGGATGCATTGGGCTTCATGGTGGATTGGTGGCTGGCTGGTTTGTTCTGCAGTCCGAATTACTGCAGATCAGCACCGATGCACCGGCTTGGCTGATTGGGCCTGGAGGCCCCCATGCCAATCCACTGGGAAGCAACGTTGCAATCGTTGCATTAATCGCAATCATTCTCCTCAAACTCCTGAGGCCCAACACCAGTCCAGCATCAGAACAAACGACATAAATGAGCAACACCCATGGCAACTCCCCTCGAACAACTCAAACAGGCTTTTGATCAAGGAGACCTCAACGCCTGCGAAACCATCATCATGCGGACCCGTGAGTTAAAGGGGGAGCCAAGCCCTCAATTTCACAAACTCGCCAGCAATGTCTTTCGCAAGCGCGGATCCTTTTCAGAGGCACTTTTTCATGACCAATGCCTGATCAAACTAAGACCTAATGACCCAATCGGATACAANCGATCTGGGCAAGACCTACTCAATTTAAGCCGAGCAGAAGACGCATTAGAACAGGCTACAGAGGGCCTCAAACACAGTGGAGACCACCATCCTTCTTTGCATCTGATTGCAATAAGAGCATATCGCGCTGTTGACAACCACATCANCTCCCTCACACACGCGCTGGCACTCATCAAGCTCATGCCAAACGAGCCACTNGGCTTCATTCGCGCAGGCCAAGATCTGATTCGCATCAACAAATACGAAAAGGCAAAAGAAGTCATCAACTCCGGCCTCGAAAAACATGTCAATAACGAAGACCTCCTGAAACTAAGCATTCATATAGCAACCATCACAAACAATATATTCTCGGAAATCGATACAATTAGCGAATTCATCAGGCTATACCCAAGCGCAGACAACTTAACCAAATGCCGAAAGCTTTATCGAACGTTAGGATTCCGCCAAAAAGCACTATCAATCTCAAAACAACTTGCGCAGCAAGATACAACACCACACCAGAACGAATCATGCGAATTATTTTCTGATTATTTAGCCCTCGGCGAGCCTGACCAGGCTTTTCAACTCGCTGCTCAAACCGGCCTGCTGACATCAAATGAACAACACAGGCTTCAGTCACTGCTGTGCGATGAAGGCCCTATTGCCCTAAGTCCACAAGACAGACAATTGNTCTGCACAATGAATATATTCAGNCAACTTGAAACCCCGTCTTTCAACCCGGAACCCGCCCAGGTTCTNAGCACGAGCCTCAACAAACCAACAATTGCTCTCATTCATATCGGCAANTGCGCAGGNGAGTCNATTCTTGAAGCNATTCGCCTCAACTTCANNAGCAACGAAGTTGATCTCTACGAATTNCATATCTTTGACGCCAATNAAAGGATCAAGACACTTCTGAGCCAANGCCAAGACAAACATCAACTCCATTGGATTATCTGCACCCGCGATCCACTTCAGCGCTGGATCTCTGCCTTTAACTGGGACAACCACACCTTTCACCAGTCCAAGCATTATATGTGCCACCCGAGGGCCACGGCATTCCACCAGCATTACCCTTCGGCCAAATCACTCGCTGCAGGACTCAATCAGAACAGCAGCGAAGCAATCGCCTATGCAAAATTCCATCATCTTGCCTACGGCCACATCGCAATGGGAGCAGATTGGTATTTACCAGACCAAACAAGGCAATATTTAAAGCCAACCCAATCATCCATCATCAGAACCGAAGAGATTCAGAACGACTACGACCTCGCAGTTCAAAGCATTCTGAATCAATTTCAAGCACTAAGAAAGCGGCAACCCTGCAGCGTCCCCATGACAAAACAAAGCTACCAGGATCGATATCCAAAAAAAACATTTCACCAATTGTCCGACTTAACCCCTCAAGAGCAGAATGCCATTTCGAGATTAATTAAAGAAGATATAACAAGCAATAACGACATAATAAAACATCTTCAATAGTTTGTTCAACGCACAGCTGTGGCCATCGCTTTTTGACCGCGAACCGGCGCACGTAGCGCTTCTTGTAATTCAGAAATACCATACTTCTTCTCAAGAATTTCCATCACTGTTCGGCCAAAGTCATCGGGGTTTTGATCGAATGCTTCCAAACAAACCTGGCCAAAAGTACTTCCCATCGGTTCGGGATTCCACAGCAATTTCCTTGCCGTCCAAGGCATCATGCTCATTGGGTTATAACCCGGCTTAATCAGACCTTGATCAAAACCATATTGCTCAAGATGGGTATGGGGCTGCAAGCCGATAAAAAAGATCGCTGGCTCAACCAAATCAGCCCCAAAAATAGCCTCAAGCTCACGGTGGTAAGCAACAGTTTGACGAATCGTCTCCGGTCGTTCGTCAATCACATTGAACGAATAATTGACCGATACATGGTCACGGAAACCAGCATCGGCAAGCATGCGACAACTCTCCAAAACAGTGCGGAGGTTGTAGCCCATCCGCATTTTGCGAACCAACTCCTGTGATCCCGAAGTAATTCCAATTTCGAAATAACTCATGCCTGTCTCGACCATGAGTTGGGCAAGCTCCGGATCCAAGTTGTCCGCACGGATGTAGGCCGCCCAGCGAATATCCGTTAGGCCTTCGGCTTTTATGGCACGCAACAGCTCTTTTGCATCCTCGATGTAGCGACGCGCCGGAATGAATTGTGCATCAGTGAACCAAAAGCCACGAACGCCGCGGTCATAGAGCTGGCGCATCTCCTTAACCACCTCCTCCACGGGATTCAAACGAACCTGCTTTCCTTCAACGACCGTATAAACGCAATAACAGCAGTTGTGGGGACATCCACGTTTGGTTTGCACCCCCACGTAGAAATCTCCACCTTCGAGATACCAATCCAGCTGAGGCCAAATCGATGCGATGTAGTCGTAATCGCAGGCTGTTTTGGGACGACTCTCGGGCTGCTCATGAATCAATCCAGGCCGAGGCGGTTCACCAACGACAAAACAACGCTCGCTCTCCAGGGACTGACCGCTCAGAAGCTTCTCGAGCAGTGGCTCTCCTTCGCCGATGGAAACCACCGTGCCCTTGGGAAGTGAGCGGCCGAGCTGCTCATAGAAAACACTGACGGCACCACCTCCCAAAACCGCCTTGGCTTGGGGATGGTGCCGACGCGCATGCTTGAGCCCCTTGCGAACAAGGCGTTGATTGCGTCGAAGCTCTCCGTAGTGACTGGTCATCAGACGCAGGCCACCGAAAGCACCGTGCAATCGCTTCAGAGGATTTTTGGCATAAAAAACCTCAAAGGAATTTTGAAGTGGATTCCCCCCGCGTCCATCCACGGGGGCATAGATCTGGATGTCCCTCCAAGAAAACACCAGCAAGGTGGGACGGAACTGATCGACCGTGTCGACCAAAACGCGCTCAACATCCAGCACCGGGAGAGCCGCTAAATCAAGAATGCGCTGGGGCACTCCCGGAAAACACTTATGGAGATGATCGGCCAGATAGATCGGGCCAATCGGGAAAATCGGGTTACAAGGCAGGCGCACCAGCAGGACCCGCTCGAGATTTGGTGACAACGAAGCGGCTGCGCGGCACTTGCGGACGCTAACAAGCGTTTTGGCAAGCAGCGCACAGGGCTTCTTCACACTTGCTTTGTAAAGCGCCGTTTACGGCTCGCAATGTTGCTTTACAATTACGGCAGGCAGGGCTTCCTGCCCTTCCTTAACCGTCCTTTCGGGGACATATTTTTCCGTTCTCATGACCACCACCCTC
>NZED01000045.1 GCA_002690325.1 Synechococcus sp. ARS1019 | reverse complement strand
TCCGCGCTCCCTTACAGAAGCGGTTCAGCGGCACGGCCTCGCGGCCGCTTAGAAAACTTACATCACCGTCGGATCTCTCCGGTAGCTCCGTAAGTCAGCACAGACACCNAACAAGCTCGCGCTCTCTGGCGGTGTGCCCCGCACAGCCCTTCCAGGAACNGCGCAGACCAAAAAATATATCACATCTCANACCTCTTTCGCTACAAGGCGACGAATCAAACCTCGGTCAGACGGCGCTCTGGAGTGCCAGACAGGCGATCCCGTAAAGAACGCAAAATACCGGGAATCCTTTCAGCCCAAGGGCTTTGGCCAAGGACGCTCAACAGTTGTGCCTCGCTAACAGCCGTATCCAATNCATCGGCATTGGCCCCTGGGAACCAATGCCCACCGTTGCCGAGTANGCGGTAACGAGCCTGGGCAAAACTCTGCAAATCCCAGGCTTCCAGAAGGTTGTACAACCAAAGGAGCATGGGCAGGTTGATCTCACCCGGTGTCTGATCCCAGTCAGGCAGGCCTAAGTGCCAAGTGTTCGACCAAGACTCCCCCAGAGCATCACNAACGGCTCTGCGCAACCGCAAATCAATCGGATCGACCAGCTTCCGAGCCTGTGGGAGCAAATCAAGAGCCTCCAGATGAAGGTCGAAATCAGATGGACGNGCTGCACCAACACTGATGGTGTGAACCCTTGGATCACTCAGGCAAAAAAGGTCGTTGAAAACGATCGGATGCAAAGGTGCACACAGCTCGAGAAGCCGAGCCGACGGACTATGGAGATGTCCNCCTTTGTCGGTTGGGCTAATGATGAAAACGCCCATGTCCTGTCGGCGGGCTTGATCCAGGGCTGGNTTGTTGTTCTGGCGGATGTAATACCAGTGCAAATTGACGTAATCAAAAACGCCACTCGCACAGGCCTGGACAATCAAATCAGTGGGGCCATGGGTCGAAAAGCCCACATGACCAACTCGACCATCGCGTTGCCAACGACGGACGACCTCCATGCATCCAGCAGGACGAAGGGCATAGTGCAGATGCTCGGAACGGTTGATCCCGTGAATGGCCAACAGATCCAAACGATCTGAACCGAGACGCTCACAACTCAGTTCGAGCTCCTGTTCGAACGCTGCTGGATCCTCACGGGGCGGAACTTTGCTCTGGAGAATGCGCTGTGGATCAGGTTGCTTCGGCATCGCCCAACCCAGCTGCCGCTCTGAGGTTCCGTAATGGCGTGCAGTCTCAACGTGGTGAAAGCCCAGAGAGACAGCACGCTGGAGGGTGGCTTCCACATTGGTTTGCGACTCCTGCTTGATGTCGCCACCAGGGAGATCACTCCAGCTCTGCTGGAATCGCATTCCTCCAAGCGACAACAGCGGCATCGCAAGCTCAGTGCGGCCAAACCGGCGCGTTGGCAGAGCGTTCATTCCGTGGGAGCTGTCGACTTCGAACGTCGCANACGCGCAGGAGACGGCATTCCTAACGGNTGGAGATCCTGGCGATCGAGTTGAGCCTTCAAATCACTGAGTTGCTCGAANGCAACCCAGTGAATGCAATCCACTGGGCAAGTATCAATGGCTTCTTGGATCAGCTCTGTACTGTCTCCGTCCTGGCGAATCGCACGAGACCGACCAAGCCTGGTTTCGATCACGAACGTATTGGTGGCGACATGGGCGCAATATCGACAGCCGATACAAACAGCTTCGTCCACCCACACAGCNTGCTCACGAAGGGCTCCACCCAAACAAGGCTCAAAACCGGAAGGCAGAACCTCCGGTTGCGCAGGAGCCAGAAAAGCCTGTGAAGGATCCGTCAGAGCTCAGGAATCCCAGCGTGTGACAACGAGTTCGATGGAACCATCTTGTTGAACAGATTGCTCAGCCACTTCAAATCCTTCGCTCTGGCTCGCAGCAAGAACGCTGTTGAAGGCATATCGCTGGGTCAGTTTTGAAAGGAAGCGCTCAATGGGGATGGGTTGCTTCCATAGATCNAGATCAGTCACGAGCTCATAGGCGCCTGACTCAGCGTTGACCCGAAAACCAATATCGCCACCGTTCTGCATGGGAACAGCTAACTCAGCTGTGACCGTTTGACCGCGATATCCACGNACGGTTCNTTCACCCTCTTCAGGGGCAAAACCCAAATCTTTAAGCGCCGAAACGAGNNGCTCCCGCTGGCGTAACTCGGTTTTGACAGTACTGAAGTGCGACATCAGGTGAGTTGTGCAGGAAGGGTCTGATCCTGAGATTCGTTCGAAAGAAAGGCTTCGGCCGTGTCCTCTCGCCGTTCAACAGATCCGAGAGCAGCTTCGAGTCGCTCGGTGAGCTGCTGACATCCATCACCGAGCACTCCCTCCACGCGCTCCTCAACCCGNCCATCTGGCCGAATCTTGAAACGAACGGTGCGTTGGGGCATTCGGTGGAATGTGAAGGGTCGCAATCTAAAGGCATTGCAGCCCTGGTGTTGGACGCGTTGTTACATCCTCAAGGCTCGATCCACTCAGCTGATGAAACCGTCGTCCAACAGGGCCTGAAGCCGATGGAGAACCATCGGATCTTCGAGCTGCTCCAGGGCTGTGCGGGCTTCATCGCGCACCGAGGGTTCACCGTCATGCAACAACGCATCGACCAATGCCTCAACGACATCCTGTCGACGGGGCTCCACCAATTGATCAACGAGACGTCCGAGGGCCCAAATGCAATTGCTGCGAACAGCAGGCTCACTATCGATCCGCAGACTTAGGAGCAATTGACCCGCTGCAGGGTCAGCCTTGGCTTGAGAACGACTGCCAGCTTCAGCCAGAGACCCAGGGCACCAAAGACGAACAGCTGCTACGTCAACACGAAGCGCTTTGATCANGGGATTCAGAATCGGTGCATCGGGGAAGTTCCCCAAACTCCAAGCCGTGGCTTTGCGGACATAAGCNTTGCTGTCGCCNTTGAGCAGCTCGAGCAACGGTTCAACCGCTGGAGGAGATGGATTACGGCCGAGTGCATAGACAGCACTCATCCGTTCGACGGGACAACTGCACTTCAACAAGGGCAACAGCAAGGCCGCCGCCCTGGGATCGCGATACTCACAAAACACGCGCAGAGCCTGGAGACGCTGTTCATGGCCCTGGGTCAGCAAGGACAGGGCTTCATCACAAATCCGTGCTGTCTGGAGAGAGTCGTCAGGAGCATCGTCTAAATCGATGGCATCCAACGGATCCACCGACTCCTCAGCCGCCAGCTCTTGGGCCAGCAAATCTGGATCGATGGAAAGATTCGCGAGACCCTGATTGCGCTGTAGTCCTGAGGCGTCAGTCATGGTGCGGATCGTAATCGGAGCCGAGGCAAGCTTCAGCTGATCGGTGCCGGGGCCAACATGTCACCCGGCAACCAAATCCTGGCGCTCACTGCCACGAGTGCAAGCACAAACAGCCCCACGATCAGGGCAGGCAGAACGGTGGAGCGAAAGAAAGCCAACGCATCAAACAGCGGTGACATCATTCTGCGTGGCTTGACGTCCCAACCGTCGAAGCAGTGCCATGCAAGACACGCCCACCACCAAGCCAGACCAGGCAAAAGCCTGTTGATGGAGAAGGAAACCACCGATGCCTAAAAGGGAGCTGAAGAGCACCCCGGAAGCCAAGACAAAACGGTTGATGAGGGTCGGCAAGGTTTCCATCGGGACCACTCCGACCTGGCGACGCCAACGCGCCCAACCAGGTCCGGGCGGCCGAACGCGTCGCACAAAATCCTCGAGCACCGCATCGGATTCAGGAGGATTGGCCAGCATGACCCAGATCCAAACCANAGCACTCAACCCGGTAATCACGGCCAAGCGAATGCCGTAATCCTCAATCCTCACCAGAGGAATGACGGAGGTGAACAGACCAACGGTGAACCCACAGAGCATCGCGGCTAACTCCGCAGCTGCGTTGACGCGCCACCAGAACCATCGCAACACCAAAACCACACCAGGGCCTGAGCCGATCGCGATCACCAGACGAAACACCGCTCCGATGCTGTCGCTGATCAAGGCCGTAATCACGCCAAGCACCAGAAGCAACACGGTGGCGCCTTGGCCCACGAGAAGGAGTTCCTTTGAGCCAGCTTTGGGACGCACAAAGCGTTGATACAGGTCATGGGTGAGATAGCTGGCTCCCCAATTAACCGACGTGCTGACCGTGCTCATAAAGGCTGCCACCAAGGACACCACAACAAGTCCCAGGNCAACCGGAGGCAACAACTGAACAGCAAGCATGGGATAACTGAGCTCCCAATCGCTTTGCTCGGGCAGCAGCACCAAAGCAGCCAGAGCCACNACCACCCAAAGCCAGCTGCGGATCAAATAATTGACCACAAGAAACACCCATCCCGCTAAACGCGCCTGCTGCTCATCGCGAGTCGCCAGCATGCGCTGAATGAACTCACCGCCTCCATCGCTGCGGCGGAAACTCCACCACTGCAAAGCGACGTAGGCCGAGAACATCGGCACTGTGATCCCGGCCCCATCAAGCCACTGCCAGCGACCNTCGCTGACGGTCCAAGGCACGAGGGACAACACTTCGGGACGTCCCAATCCCTGAAGTTGCTCCAACAACGACGCCATTCCTCCACTGGCATGAAGCGCAGCGGCTGCCACCGCAAGAGCACCCAATAGCGCGAGGACCAATTGGATCAAATCCGTGACAACAACAGCCCAAAGACCACCGGCAACGGTGTAGGTCACCACCAATAAAGCCACGATGACCATCAGCCACACGGTGTCGGTCAAACCAAGGGCCAACGGTTGCCCCGACACAATTCCTAGGGCTTCAACGACCTTGCGTAGAGCCAGAAAGGCGTAGCCGATGCCGATGCAGTTAACAGGTAGAGCCAGCAGGAACGCCTTGATTCCTCTCAACCAAGCCGCCGCAGGCCCTCCGTAACGCAATTCGGTGAATGCCGCATCGGTGAGAACGCCGCTGCGACGCCACAGCGGAGCAAACACCACAGCCATCGCGACATGGGCTAGGCCAAACCCCCACCATTCCCAATTGCCAGCCAGGCCACGCGTCCCGACAAGACCCGCCACATACAGNGGGGTATCGATGGAAAAGGTGGTGGCCGCCATCGAGGCTCCAGCCAACCAGCCGGACAACCGCCGACCAGCCACAAAATAATCATCTTCCCCACGGTTCCTGCGGGCTAACCACAGCCCGAGGATCAGGGTTAAAGCCAGATATCCGACCAGGAGGATCCAGTCGACGGTGGCCATAGTTCCATCACGATGATTGCAGTTAAACCGACGCCCGTCCGATCAGCTGTGCTGGCGTTGACGCCGTAACTGACCACAGGCTGCATTTTGATCCAAGCCACGGCTGGCACGCAGACTGACGGCGATGCCCCGCCGTTCAAGAACCCGGCGGAAGGCTTCGATCCGTTGAGGAGTCGGACGCTTGAACTCCTCTTCTTCGATGGGGTTATAAGCGATCAAATTGACATGACTCTGAAACCCTCCAACTCGGTCTGCGAGTTCAGCCGCATGGGCTGGATGGTCGTTGAGCTCGCCCAAAAGGATGTACTCAAAGCTGACACGACGTCCGGTGACGGCGAGGTAATGCCGGCAGTCATCGAGCAAGGCCTCGTAGGGATAGGCATGGGCCGTTGGAATCAGCTCTTCACGCAGCTGCTGATTCGGCGCGTGCAGACTCACCGCCAGTGTGAATTGCGCACGACCAAGTTTGTCGAGCGCTAGTTCTGCCAACTGGGGCAGGGTTTTCGGCACCCCGACCGTACTAACGGTGATTTTGCGCTGACCAATGCCGAGATCATCGTTAAGACAACGGATCGCATTCAGCACAGCTTCGCTGTTCAGAAGAGGTTCTCCCATCCCCATAAAGACGATGTGAGAAGGCCTCCGGTCCATGACATCGCGAACACTGAGCACCTGATCCACAATCTCGTGGGTCTGGAGGGAGCGCTGTAAACCACCTTTGCCCGTTGCACAGAAACGACAGGCCATCGGACATCCAACCTGACTGGATACGCAGACCGTCAGGCGCTGATCGGTTGGGATTCCAACGGTTTCGATGGTTTCACCATCGTCGGTCGCTAATAAAAGTTTCGTGGTGGCATCGGCAGCAACACTGCGATGCACCTCACGCAAACGACCGACCTCAATGCCTTGATCCTGGAGATCAGTGCGCCAAGCCTTCGGCAAGACAGTGATATCCGATAAAGACCTGGCTCCCTTGGCATACAACCAATCATGGATTTGTCGTCCACGAAACGGCTTCTGGCCCTGCTGAACAGCCCAGTCCTGAAGCTCGGCCGCACTGCGACCGAGCAAGGCATCACTCACCAGACCAGCAGGCCGTGGCCCAGCTTGAACTCAACAGCCAGCAAGGCAATGAAGCCGAGCATGGCCATGCGGCCGTTGAGCTTTTCAGTGTGGCCATGAAATCCGTAACGCGGTAAACGACGCTTGGGGATTTCGGTTGGCTCGAGCATGAGCTGATCAGCAATGGGATAAGTGTGATCCAAGATCACTCGTCGGAGAGCAGGCCTTCTTCCTGAAGACCTTCAACGGCTTCGGCATCGACCACCTGCTCTTCCTTCAGTTCATTGTCAACATCCGGACGCGTAAACGCGGCAAAGGTGCTCGCGTTGGGGTCGATGTTGTGGCGAGTGCGAGTGGCTTCCAGATCCGCATCACTGGGGTCATCCAGTACGGAGCTGGCACTAGCCGCGGAAGGCATCTCAACGGTGTAATCGGGACGCAGGTTTTGCATGCGGCGATACCCGGCTGGATCTTCAGACAGGATGTCGGGATGGGGCCCAGCCTCCTTCTGCAGTTCCTCTTCAAAACCGCTGAAGCCTGTACCCGCAGGAATCAAGCGACCGATAATCACGTTCTCCTTGAGTCCGCGCAGCCAATCGCTCTTGCCCTCGATCGCAGCTTCGGTGAGCACTCGGGTGGTCTCCTGGAAGGAAGCCGCGGAGATGAAGCTGTCGGTGTTCAGTGACGCCTTGGTGATACCAAGCAGAACAGGAGTGAACTCAGCGGGAGCTCCACCGGTAATCGCCATGGCCTGGTTGGTGTCTTCCACCTGACGCAGCTCGATGAGCTCACCCGGAAGAAGAGTGGTGTCCCCAGCGTCTTCAATACGAACCTTGCTGGTCATCTGCCGCACAATCACTTCGATGTGCTTGTCGTCAATCGAAACGCCCTGGGATTTGTAGACGTTTTGAACTTCGGTGACCAGACGATGCTGCAGGTTGGCAATCGCTTCCTGCGCTGCATCCATCAAAGGCTTGCGACTGCGTAGATCTTCGAAGAAGCACTCCAGCAGTTCGTGGGGATTGATCGGACCATCGGTGAGAAGCTCACCAGCCTTGACCTGCTGACCATCACTGACCATCACGTTGCGGCCAAGAAGGATCGGGTATTCCCCAATAGCGTCATCGGCTTCGATGACGTTGATGGCTAAGGAGTCATCGTCCTCCCCTTGCTTGATCTCAACGACTCCGGGCTTCTTGCAGAGAATTGCAGATTCCCTGGGACGGCGAGCCTCAAGAAGTTCTTCAATCCGTGGCAGACCCTGAACAATGTCACCGGTTTTCTGACGTTCAAACACCAGAAGGGCAAGCCCATCTCCGCGCTGAACCAGATCGCCGTCGCGGACATGCAAGACAGAGTCTGGCGACACCATGTAAGGGCGACCGAGTCGCAAGGTCACGGTGTTGCCATTGACGGTTTCTACCTCGCCACAGCAATCGGACGGCTCGCCTTTGGCCAACAGCTCACCATCAACAATGCGCTGACCCACAGACACCAACGGCGTTCCAGAGGTGTTGCGGGTGATTGTGTCCTCAGGACGCTCGACGATGAGACGACGAACCGGTTCCGCTTCAGTGGCTTCCGGCAACTGAGCCACGCCCTCTTGCTTACAAAGGATTTGAGTGGTGGCGACCACATCACCTGCTTTCACCGAGATGCTGTCTTCGACTTGCAGTTCGGTGTGGGTGGAACCATGGCTGGAGTCAGACATGGTGTCGCGACGAGCCAGGATCGATTCGAGGATCACCAAACGCAGCCTTGAAAGGGTCTTGGCCCGTTTGTCCGGAGCCTTCTCCACGTCCACCGTCATCTGGGGTGTGGTGTCGAAGGTTTCCAGCAGCAACTGAGTCTTCAGAAGCTCAACACCCTCAACGGACTTGATCAGTTCGTTGTCTTTAAACGCAAGGCGTTGGGTGGCCTTGATGCCGAGATGTGGACCATTGGCCTGCTTGATGTGAGCCAACTCGGGCAATTGCGCTTCGTTAGGGATCGTGTACTCCTCAACCGGACGCAGCAAAAGTCCCTTGCCTTCGGGAGTCTCGACGGTCTGAACGAACTTCATCTCATCGATGGAGATGCCCTTGGCGATGTCGTCGCCAGGATTCACCATTTGGCCATCACCTTCAAAGCGCTCGAGCGCCTTGGTATCGGTGCTGAGATGGAAATCACCGCTGCGAACGATGATTTCACGCAAAATATCGTTCTTCTGGGTGACGGTCACGATGCCGGCGGTTTGGCTGAAGATGTCTTTGACAACTTCAGTTCCAGCCTCAATCCATTGCCCGTCGGTGATCATCAGCAAGGAAATGTCCTTGTTGATTTCGTGGGTTTCCTGAGGAATCCAAAGCAGGGTGCCACCCTTGTTCACCTCGTAGCCGTTCTTTGCTGAACGCGCTTTTTTGATGGCAAGACCGGGAGCGAACTTCACCAGACCACCGGTGTTCGTCCGGAAACGATCATCAGCGAGCTCAGCGATCACTTCGCCGGAACCGATCTTGCTACCCGGGATGGTGTTGAGGCGGTAGCGGGTGCCGTCCTTCGATTCCAGGTTCCAAATTTCACCGGAATGGGTGGATTCCTCGAGGAGTTTGAAATCCTTCAACGTCATCGACGTGGTGACGATTTGGACCTCCCGTGAGTCGCCGATGGAATCACGCAAACGCACTTCACCGCCGTACTCACTGCGCTGGCTGGCTTCTGCGAGAACTTGACCCTCTGTGACCGTGGTCTGGCCTTCCACCACAGGCGTGGCGTTGGGCGGGAGGTTGTAAACATCACCCGCGAGAACCCACATCCGACCAAGACGCTGGGCCTTCAGGGTGATGTTGCCCTGACGGTCGGTCACCTCCCTGGGTTGAATTTTGTCTTCGTAGCGAACCTGACCAGCCAGGTCGCAGATCACGTCTTTGGTCGCCTTCTCAACGCTCTTTTTGACCGCACCAGCGGCGATCTGCACGAAGGGGACATCAGCCTCAATTTCCTGCTTGTCGCTCACAAACAGCAGTGAGCCATTGGTGACCTCAATTTTTTGAGCCTTCCCCTTACCGGATGGCTGAACAGTCAGGGTGAAGTCGACTTCGGCCTGTTGGGCCTCAACGCCATGGGGCGTGCGGTACGGACGAATCCGAGCCTTGCTCCCAAACGCGACCGTTCCGGCAATTTTGGAGCGGACCATACCCGTCTCAGCCGTGGACACACCACCGGTGTGGAAGGTCCGCATCGTCAGCTGAGTGCCCGGCTCACCAATGGACTGAGCCGCGATAATGCCGACCGCCTCTCCGAGGTCGACCAGTTCGTTATGGGCCAGAGCCCAGCCGTAACACTTCCGACAAACGGAACGATTGGCTTCACAGGTCAGTGGAGATCTCACACTGACCGCTTTAATACCGGCTTTTTCGAAACTGCTCGACAACGGAGGATCGATTTCGGTGTTGCGCTCAGCCAACACCTCACCATCAGCGGTGACCACCTGATCGGCGGTCAAGCGACCGACAAGTCGGCTGCCGAAACGTCCATCTTCAGCATGGACAACAATGTGCCGGGTGGTCCCGCAGTCGTCCTCGCGAACAATCACGTCTTGGGCAACGTCCACCAGACGACGGGTGAGATAACCCGAGTCGGCTGTGCGAAGTGCGGTATCCACCAAACCCTTTCGGGCGCCGTAGGAGGAGATCACATATTCAGTGACCGTGAGACCTTCTCGGAAATTGGTACGGATCGGCAAGTCGATGATCTCGCCTTGCGGGTTGGCCATCAGGCCACGCATGCCCACCAGCTGACGCACCTGGGACATGTTGCCCCTGGCTCCAGAGTTGGCCATCATCCACACCGAATTCAGCGGTGCGTTTTCGTCGAAGTTCTTCTTGACCGCATTGACCAAGCGTTCGTTGGTCTCGGTCCAAGTGTCGATGACTTTCGTATGACGTTCGACCTCCGTGATCTCACCAAGGCGGTAACGCTCTTCGGTCGCAGTGATCTGCTCCTCGGCCTGACCCAGCAGATCCTTTTTCGCTTCTGGAACCTTCAGGTCATCAACTGAAATCGAGACAGCTGCCTGGGTGGCGTATTTGAAACCGAGATCTTTAAGGTTGTCAGCCATCGATGACGTGACAGCTGTGCCGTGGTTTTTGTAAGACCAGGCAACGAGTTGCTTGAGAGCCTTTTTATCGACGATGTGGTTCCGGAACGGAGGCGGCAGCTTCGACAGAGGACGTGACGCTGTTTCGGGAGCCGGAGCGGCTTTGGCTTTTTTGGACGACTTGCGGGATTTGGAAGAAGTCATGGCTGCGCGCAGATCAGAGGAAATAAAGACGGACGTTCAGACGTGATTCAGGCGGCGGCCACCGCATCAATGATGGTGTGGTTCATCACCACACGGCCCACGGTTGTGAGGATGTAGCGGCTGATCAGTGCGCCTTCCTCGTCAAAGCGGTCGCGGCGGTAGGTCCACTGCTCCACGCGTGTGCCATCGCTGAGGGTCTCAGCTTTTGCGGGTTCATTTAATTCGTCGTTGTCTTCAACTTCTCCGTTGAAGCGAACCCACACCCAGTCGTGAAGACCAATGCGCTTGTCTTCAAACGCCTGAATGACATCTTCGAGACCAGCAAAGGTTTTACTGCGATCACCAAACTCGGGCTGCACGGCGTCGGGTTGCAGTGCAGTGAGGTAATAGGAGCCAAGAACCATGTCCTGGGATGGGGTGATGATCGGCTCACCGGTCGCCGGAGAGAGAATGTTGTTGCTCGCAAGCATCAGCATGCGGGCCTCTGTCTGAGCCTCAATTGCCAGAGGCACGTGAACAGCCATTTGGTCACCGTCGAAGTCAGCGTTGAATGCTGGACAGACCAGAGGGTGGAGTTGGATTGCTCGACCATCCACCAGCTTCGGTTCGAAGGCCTGGATGCCGAGACGGTGCAGCGTTGGTGCTCGGTTCAGCATGATTGGGTGACCGTCGATCACCTCCTGCAGCACCTGCATCACTTCATCATCGGCGCGCTGAATGAGCTTTTTGGCTGCCTTGATGTTGTTAACGATGTTCTGACGGATGAGGCGGTGAATGACGAACGGCTGGAACAGCTCGATCGCCATTTCCTTCGGCAGACCGCACTGATGCATTTTCAGTTTGGGGCCGACCACGATCACAGAACGACCGGAGTAGTCGACACGCTTGCCGAGCAGGTTCTGACGGAAGCGACCCTGCTTGCCTTCAATGATGTCGCTGAGTGACTTCAACGGACGGTTGTTGGCACCAACGACGGTCCGACCGCGTCGTCCGTTGTCGATCAAGGCATCAACGGCCTCTTGCAACATCCGCTTCTCGTTGCGAACGATGATTTCCGGCGCCAGGATTTCCTGAAGACGGGCCAATCGGTTGTTGCGGTTGATGACCCGTCGATACAGATCATTCAGGTCGGACGTTGCAAAGCGACCGCCATCGAGCTGCACCATTGGGCGCAAGTCGGGGGGAATCACCGGGATCACATCGAGCACCATCCACTCAGGACGGGCGTCGGTCGCGATGAAGTTGTCGATCACGCGCAGACGCTTGATCAACTTGGCGCGCTTTTGACCCTTACTGCCATTGATCTCCTCGCGAAGCTGCTCCGCAACCTCTTTCAGTGTGAGGTCTTCCAGCAGTTGCTTGAGCGCTTCAGCACCAATGCCAACGACGGGCTCATTTTCAATTTCTGAATCTTCGGCATAGATCTCATCTTCGATTTCAAGCCACTCATCTTCCGTGAGCAACTGCTTGTATTTGAGATCTTTGTGGTCGCCTGGATCCAGGACGACATAGCAGTTGAAATAAACAATCTGCTCAACATCGCGCAGAGGCATGTCCAGCAGGATGGCCACGTAGCTGGGGATTCCTTTCAGATACCAGACATGGGATACCGGAGCCGCGAGCTTGATGAAGCCCATCCGGTGGCGACGCACCCGGCTTTCGGTGACCTCCACACCACAGCGTTCGCAAACGATGCCGCGATGCCTCACCCGTTTGTACTTACCGCAATGGCACTCCCAATCTTTGGAAGGACCAAAGATTTTTTCGCAAAAGAGCCCGTCCATCTCGGGCTTCAGGGTGCGGTAATTGATGGTCTCAGGCTTGGTGACCTCACCGACCACCTGGCCATTGGGAAGGGTGCGCTGACCCCACTCCATCACCCGATCGGGTGACGCGAGGGTGATCTTGACGTAATCGAAGTGATTTTCGGTGCGGAGGTTGCTGTTGGTCATTGACGGTTAAGGAAGAAGGAGCGGGTTGTCAGTTCGTTCGTTGGTCCGTCAGTCCTCGTCGTAATCCGCGACGCCGAGGGATTCATAGGTCGGTCGACTTGGGGTGCTGCGTCGTGGGTTGACGTCCTGCATCAGATCCACTTCCTTGCCCTCATCCGTATAAACGGCGATGTCCAGACCCAAGGACTGAAGTTCGCGCATCAACACCTTGAAGGATTCAGGTGTGCCAGGACGTGGGATCGGCTTGCCTTTGACGATGGCGTTCAGAGCCTCGTTACGACCTTGCATGTCGTCGGACTTCACCGTGAGCAGTTCCTGCAGGGTGTAAGCAGCGCCGTAGGCCTCCAGCGCCCACACTTCCATCTCACCCAGACGCTGACCACCTTGCTGCGCCTTGCCACCCAGAGGCTGCTGGGTCACCAAGGAGTAAGGACCAGTGGAGCGAGCGTGAATCTTGTCGTCCACCAAGTGGACCAATTTGAGGAAGTGGGAATAACCGACGGCAACCGGTTGATCGAACGCTTCGCCAGTTCGGCCGTCCTTGAGCTGCAGTTTGCCGGGGTCATTGGGGTTGTACACCCAGTTCATGCCGGGCTGTTTGGCAGCTTCTGTGAGGAACGTTGTCACGGTCTGCTGGGACTTCTCAGCACCGTGCATTTCATCAAAGGGAACCACCTTGACGCGGCAATTGAGGTTGGAGGCAGCCCAACCCATCAACAGCTCGAACACCTGGCCAACATTCATCCGGCTCGGAACACCCAATGGGTTGAGCACGATGTCGACCGGTGTGCCATCCGGCAGGTACGGCATGTCCTCCCTCGGAAGAATGCGGCTGATGATTCCTTTATTGCCGTGGCGGCCAGCCATCTTGTCGCCGACCTGGATTTTGCGGCGTTGAGCGACATAGACGCGAACGACCATGTTGGCGCCAGGCGGCAGCTCATCACCCTGTTCACGGGTGTAGATGCGAACGTCGACGACGCGACCGCGCTCTGTGCCTGGAACCCTTAGGGAGTTGTCGCGAACATCACGGGCTTTCTCACCGAAGATGGCACGCAGCAGCTTCTCTTCAGGCGGCTGATCGGACTCACCTTTGGGTGTGACCTTTCCGACAAGGATGTCGCCACTTTCCACGAAAGCACCGACACGAATGATCCCCATCTCATCGAGGTTGCCAAGACTCTCCTCAGCAACGTTGGGAATTTCACGCGTGATCTCTTCCGGTCCGAGCTTGGTCTGACGAGCTTCAATCTCGTACTTCTCGATATGCACCGAGGTGTAGAGGTCATCGGTCACGAGGCGCTCGCTAACCAGCAAGGCATCCTCGTAGTTGTAACCCTCCCAGGGCATGTAAGCGATCAGAACATTCTGACCAAGGGCGATTTCGCCCCCTTCACAAGCAGATCCATCGGCCAGGACCTGACCCACAATGACGGGATCACCACAACGGACGATCGGACGCTGGTTCAAGCACGTGTCCTGGTTGGAACGCTGGTACTTCTGGAGGAAGTGGGTGTGCTCTAAACCGTCCTCGTCCTGAACAACGATGGCCGTTGCATCGACGAACGTCACGGTGCCATTCACCCGTGAGATCGGAACCATGCCGGAGTCGCGAGCCACCTGGGTCTCGAGACCAGTACCAACCAGAGCACGCTCGGGGCGAAGCAACGGGACAGCCTGACGCTGCATGTTCGAACCCATCAGGGCACGGTTGGCGTCGTCGTGCTCCAGGAACGGAATCAACGAGGTCGCTACCGAGATCACCTGCACTGGGGACAGTGCGACGTAATCGACCTGTTCAGGAGGCACCTTTTCAAAATCCTGGCGATAACGCACAGGGATCAGATCAGTGCTGATCCGGCCATCGGAATCGGTCGCAACGTCACCCGGGGCAACACGACACTCATCCTCACGGTCGGCCGAGAGATAAATCGGGTCACCTTCCTTAAGAACAATGCCGTTCTCGACCTTCCAGAACGGCGTTTCAATGAAGCCGTATTCGTTCACCCGAGCATGGGTCGCCAGGGAATTAATCAAACCGGCATTCGGACCTTCCGGCGTCTCAATCGGACAAAGACGGCCGTAGTGAGAGGGATGGATGTCACGAACTGCAAAACCAGCACGCTCCCGGGTTAAGCCACCAGGTCCAAGCGCTGAGATCCTGCGTTTGTGCGTCAGCTCGGCCAGTGGGTTGGTCTGGTCCATGAACTGACTCAACTGGCTAGAGCCGAAAAACTCCTTAATCGCAGCGACCAAGGGCTTGGGGTTCACCAATTGCGCGGGGGTGAGGGAATCGGTCTCGCCGACCGTCATCCGCTCTTTGATGATGCGCTCAAGTCGGTTTAAACCAACGCGAACCTGGTTCTGAAGTAGCTCACCAACGGAGCGGACGCGGCGGTTGCCGAGGTGGTCAATGTCATCAAGGCTGGCCCCGCCAACATCAAGCTCCAAATTGATCAGGTAGTCCAGCGTGGAAAGGACGTCCTCATGGGTGAGGGTCCGCACCGTGTCCGGAATGGTGAGACGAAGCTTTTTATTGATCTTGTAACGACCGACCCGACCGAGGTCATATCGCTTGGGATCAAAAAAGCGGGTTTGCAGGAGCTGCTGACCACCACTCACTGAGGGCGGCTCACCGGGACGAAGCTTTTTATAAAGCTCTAGGAGAGCTTGATCTTCAGAGCTAATTCCTTCGTCGTTAGCTGCATCGATCGACTTTTTATAAAATTCTGGATGACGTAACTTATCAACAACATCATTATCAGAGAGCCCCATCGCTCTCATCAAGACGTGGGCATTAATTTTACGCGTTTTATCAACCCTGACATGAAGAAGACTGTTTTTATCAGTCTCAAACTTCAACCATGCGCCACGGTTAGGAATAACACTTGCATTGTAGGTTCGGCGACCATTTTTATCCTGTTCATCTTTAAAATATACACCTGGACTACGAACAATTTGATTAACAATAACCCGCTCTGCACCATTAATAATGAACGTACCCCGCTCAGTCATCAATGGCAGCTCGCCGATAAAGACCTCCTGCTCTTTGATTTCACCAGTCTCTTTGTTAACCAGACGACAGGTCACGTACATCTGTGACGCGAAGGTTGCGTCACGGCGCTTCGCCTCTTCCACATCGTGGCGCGGACGCTTTAATCGGTACTCGCTACCGATAAAGTGCAGCTCAAGTTTTCCGGTGTAATCGGTGATCGGGGAAAAGCTTTCAAGCTCCTCGATCAGACCTTTATCCAGGAACCACTTGAAACTAGCCCGCTGAACCTCCACAAGATCGGGGAGATAAGTGGCGGTCTTGGCGACCTGAATCGCGCTGCTGCTCATGCGGGGACCGGCAGAGAGGACGAAAGGAACAAAGAGGCCTGAATACGACGTCGACAGACTGGAGAGCTAAGACCATCCAAGCCAGCAAAAGCGGCGGCCGCCTCCCCTCGACAAGGAGAAGCAGCACCGCTCGCGGGCTCAAAGATCTCGGGCCAGATCAGCTGACGACGACAATTGCACCTGAAGGGAATGGACGCTTCGGGCTCCAAGCAACTGGCTAAGCAATTGAATGGGCAGGCCAATACGACATCTTACATCTTGACTGGACGTATGACGACAATCGTGCTTTGAACTCAAGGCAAACGGAAGAGTCGCCTTGCGTTTGCAGTACTCATCAGGCCCACTTCGGCCAAATCAACTCCACGCAGTTCAGCAACACGGGATGCCACTGACGCCACAAAAGCTGGTTCGTTGCGCTTTCCACGACGGGGAACTGGTGCCAAAAAAGGACAATCTGTTTCCACTAAAAAACGATCCTCAGGAACCAAGCGAGCACAGTCATGGGTCGCGCTGGCCTTCGGAAACGTCACTGTCCCACTGAAGCTGATGTAAAAACCAAGCTCCAGAAACCCCGACATCTCCTCCGGCGTTCCTCCCCAGCAATGCATCACCCCTGAAGGACAACACCCGTCAGCTTGTCGGCGCCGCAGCTCCTCCAACATGGGATCGGCTGCATCTCGGCAGTGAACAATCACCGGGAGTCCGAGTTCAACCGCCAAGTCGAGCTGTGGGCGAAGCACAGCCAATTGCTCGTCGAGGTTCTTATCGCGAAAAAGATCGAGTCCAAGTTCACCGATCGCGACGACGCGGTCGTCCTCAAGGGCCGCTCGACGCAGAACTGAAATAGTGTCGTCTTGCCAGTGCTTTGTGTCTAAGGGATGCACACCCACCGAGTAGCGCATCTCGGGAAATCGATCGGCCAACGCACGAATGGCCGGAATCTCTGAAGGCTCCACACAGGCATGCAACAACGCGGCAACGCCTGCCTCACGCCATCGGGCAGCCACGTCATCCAGATCGTCGTCAAACGTTCTGAAGACGATGTGGCAGTGGCTATCAATCAGTGTTGGCAGTGACGTCAATGGGTCCGAAACGCGCCTTCGAACCCATTCTGCCGGTTACTGAAATCAGCTGGAAGGTTCGAGAACTTTGCGTACCGCAGCACTCAGGCGAGCCTTTTGATTAGCGCCGTTATTCCGATGCAACACACCGACCTTGACGGCCTTGTCAATCCGACTGAAGGCAGCACTGATCGATTCCTGAACCGATGCTTTTGCGTCGTCGCCGGGCTTCGCTGAGTAAGCATCACAAGCGTTGAAGCAGCGCTTCATCAGCGTGCGCAGGGACGACTTGTAGGTTCGATTGCGCAAACGGTTGCGCTCGGCAATCTCAACGCGCTTCTTCGACGACTTGTTATTGGCCACTTAGGCGAAAACAACACGAACAATCCAAGACAATACTCCTTGACCTCAAGCAGTGATGAAGGGCCTTAGCTTGAGTCTTGAACTCCCCTTGCAGCTCCTTGCCCGAGAGCCGATCAGCGGAATCAATTCAACCCGCTGCATTCCCGATCCGTTGCATTCGGGACCAGCACCAGGCTGAGGAGCAGCTGGTTTATTTGGCGAGCCGCACCGTCAACGAGCAACAACGGACCGCTCGCCAACGCGTCGACGCCATTCTTGACGACGTACGCGAAAGAGGCGACGAAGCGGTGCGCGAGTACACCCAACGCTTCGACGGATTCCTTCCTGACCCCATCGCCATTGACGAAAACGCACTGGAACAGGCCTGGATCGGGCTCTCCAAAGATCTTCGCGATGCACTGGAACTCGCCCACCGCAGGATTCACGACTTTCACCAACGGCAGAGACCCAGTGACCTGGTGATGAAAGGGGTGCACGGCGAGCAGCTCGGTCGACGCTGGAGACCGGTTCAACGAGCCGGGTTGTATGTCCCCGGAGGCCGCGCGGCTTACCCGAGCACGGTGTTAATGAATGCCGTTCCTGCCAGGGTTGCTGGCGTTGAGGAGATTGTGATCGCCTCCCCCGCGGGTTCGGACGGGCAAGTCAATCCAGTCGTGCTCGCAGCGGCTCATCTGGCTGGCATCCGAACCGTGCTGCGCATCGGCGGAGCACAAGCGATTGGTGCGATGGCGTTCGGGACTGACAGTGTTCCGAAAGTTGATGTCATTAGTGGGCCTGGGAATGTGTACGTCACCCTCGCCAAACAAGCCGTCTATGGCCAAGTCGGCATCGATTCCCTCGCGGGTCCGAGCGAAGTTCTCGTGATTGCTGACCAGAGCGCCAACCCAGTGCACGTTGCAGCCGATCTACTAGCGCAGGCTGAGCACGACCCCTTAGCCGCGGCCGTATTACTGACCACTAGCACTGAGCTCGCGGACACCATCGGCCAAGAGCTGGCCCAACAACTCAGCGATCATCCCCGGAGAAAGATCTGCGAAGAATCCCTCACCAATTGGGGGCTCGTGGTGGTGTGTGACGACCTCGAACAATGCGCAAATCTCAGTGATCGGTTTGCTCCTGAGCACCTCGAACTGCTTGTCGACAGACCTGAAGCGCTCGCAGAACGCATCCAAAATGCGGGAGCGATCTTCATCGGTGGATGGACTCCAGAGGCTGTGGGCGACTATCTCGCCGGGCCAAATCACACGCTGCCAACCTGTGGATCAGCGCGCTTTAGCGGGGCGTTGAGCGTGGAGACCTTCATGCGTCACACCTCCATGATCAGCTTCAACAAGGCAGCCCTGGATGCCACCGGATCCGCGGTTGTTGAACTCGCCAAAAGTGAAGGACTCCACAGCCATGCGGAGTCCGTGCGACGTCGCCTCAGCTGACGCGTTCAAGACTGCGTGCACCCGCTACACCATCTTTGATCTCTCCAACGAGAACCTCGTCGGTGAGGTTGACGAACAAACCGTTCTCCAACACCCCGGGGATGTTGTTCACAACCCGCTCCAGCGCAGCTGGGTCCTGGATGCCGTCGTTCATCTTCACGTCGAGCACCAAGTTGCCCTGATCGGTCACCACAGGTCCAGCCTTGCGTTGGGCCATGCGCAGCTCCGCAACGCCACCAAGCTCAGCTAATTGGGACTGCACCTGACGCCAGGCACCAGGCAAAACCTCAACCGGAAGCAGAAAACCCAAATTGAGGCGATCAACAAGCTTGGTCGAATCGACCACAACAACAAAGCGTTCGGCTCTGGCAGCCACCAGCTTTTCCTGCACGTGGCAAGCACCACCACCCTTGATCAGTTGAAAACCGGGATCCACTTCATCGGCGCCATCGATCGCCAGATCGATGCGTTCCACAGCATTCAGACTTAACAACGGGATATTGAGGTTGGACGCCAAGACCTCTCCTTGAAAGGACGTCGTAACACCCACGATGTCCTTGAGTGCACCAGAGGCGAGCTTGGCCCCCAACGCTTCGATCATCAAGGCTGCTGTCGATCCAGAGCCCAGACCGAGAACCATCCCGTCTTTAATCTGCTCGACCGCGGCATCTGCCACCGCCTGCTTCATCTGGGTCTGAAGATCCACTGAGGTCTGGTTGAACGTGCGCGCGACCGTAGCAAGACTCTTAACTCATGCCAGGGAGTGCAGCGGGCTTGACGGCAAGGTCCTGCTCGCGTCCCTGACGCAGCACCTTCAGCTTGAGGGCTTCACCCAACGTTGAAGCCTCAACCTGCTCAAGCAAAGCCTGCGGATCTTTCACCGGTTGTTCACCGGCCTCGATCACCAGATCACCGCGACGCAAGCCAGCCGTTTCAGCAGGACTGCCCTGAACAACGCTCTGAACCAGAGCCCCGCTGCGCTCCGGTAGCTGCAGCAGAGCATTGGGATCCTCGTTGTGTTCGCGAGCGATCTTCGCGGTCAAGGGAACCAACTGAAGACCGATATAGGGGTGTACAACCTCGCCATCCGCCAAAAGCTGATCGGCTACATGACGAGCCAAGTTGATCGGAATCGCAAAACCCAAGCCTGCGCCGGGACCAGAGCGAACCAGTGTGTTGATCCCGATGACGTCACCATCACCATTCACCAACGGACCACCTGAATTTCCTGGGTTAATCGCAGCATCGGTTTGGATGAGATCCAAACGCTTGTCTGAGAAACCAAGACTGTTGATATTTCGATGAAGACTGCTGACGATGCCCAAGGTCACGGTGCGCTCCAAACCGAAGGGTGTCCCAAGTGCAATCGCCCAATCACCCACTTCCAATGCTTCCGAATCCCCTAGGGGAGCGGCAGGTGGAAGATCACGCCCCTTTAAGCGCACCAACGCGAGATCCGTCACTGGATCAACGCCAACCACGGTTCCATCGTGTTGCTCACCCTCGGCCAAGGTGACCGTGACCGACTCGACGCGCTCAACAACATGAGCATTAGTAAGGACGAGTCCTTTGGCGTCCATCACGATGCCTGAGCCCTGACCACGCTCCCGTTCAGGTCCCATCGGTGGATCACCCAAAAGGTCCCGTAGTAAGGGGTCGATCAAGGTGGGGTCAAAGGGTTGCCGTTCAACCGTTCGTTCAGTGTCGATCCTGACGACAGCAGGAGCGACACGACGGACCACATCAGCCACAAAGCTGTGCTCAAGGGACGATGCTGATGGCCCAAAACCAATCAAGACGACCAACGCCAAAACCAGCTTCAAGACGTGACGCAGAGCTGACATCAGCACCCTGATCGTTGAATTGCCTTCTTTTTATCGGATTGGGCATCACAAGTGGGGTTGGTCCGGATCGAGCGGAATCCATTTGAGGATCGTCAAGCTCACGGACAAGCCCCAAAAATCCAGCTAAGAGACGATCAAACGCTGTTTTCGCATGCGTGCATCCCTGGCTCCAGCGGCAGCCGCCTTTGCCCTGGCAGCCCCTCTCGCCTTGACGCCTGCAGCCTCTGCTCAGAGCCTGAATCTCAAGGCAGTCATTTTCGAAGAAGTCAAACCCCTGTACCAAAAGTCAGGTGGGAGCTTTGAGGGTTTCGGCGTTGATGTGCTGGAGCAAGTTCGCATTCAGGCCCGCCGTCGCAAGGTCGACTACCGAGTTGCTTCATCCGTGCAAGACGGTGTGAATGCCGTCATTACTGGCAAAGCAGACATCGCTTGCGGTGTTGCCTTCACCTGGGGCAGGGCCACCCAGCTCAACTACAGCATTCCCTTCGCCATCGGTGGTACGCGCTTGCTCACCGCCAGCGACACAACCGTGGACGGGACACCTGACTCTCTCAAAGGGGAAACCGTCGGCGTCGTGCGCGACAGCGCATCGGCCAAGGTGCTCAAAAGCGTGGTCCCTGGTGCGACGTTCAAGCCCTTCAATACACCTGCTGAGGCTTTAGCCGCATTCGACAGCGGCGACATTCCCATTCTTGGAGGGGGCACCCTCTGGCTCGCGGCGAACAGCAGCCCTGAAACCAGTGCTCTGCTGCCATTCCGTCCCTACGGACGGGCAGGAGTTGGCTGCATCGTGAATCAAAACGATGGCAAGTTGCTGGCCGCCACCAATGTGGCCATTGGCCAAATGATGCAGGCCTACATGGATGGGGATGTAGGCACCCGGGAGATGGTCAACCGTTGGATTGGTCCTGACAGCACCGTTGGCTTAAGCCAGGAGGCCATCAAGTCCCTCTATGGCCTGATGCTCAGCGTGACTGCAGAGATCTCTACAGAGATCGACCCTGGCGGTTAAGAGCTGTCCCACGAACCTCTTGTCCAAATCCTTTTTCACTTTTTGGGTATGAAACGTTCTCTGATCGCTTTTCAAGCACTGTTGGCCTCCAGTGCGGTGCTCTGCCAAAGCGCAGAAGCAACCTCGGCGTATTCGGCTCCTGAGCAGCTCAACAACAGCATTGAATCTCGAATTAAGGCCGTTCAGGACACTGAATGGAGCTCTCTGCTCAAATCTGAGGAAGCCGATGAGTTAATTGCCAAAGGCAAATGGAAGAACGGAGGAGGTCGGAAATTTAGTAACAGCCGTGGTTCAGGAAAATGGAAGAACGGAAAAAGCGGCAACAAGTGGGGCAACAGCCGCAGAACTTGGGGTAATGGCGGCTATCACGGCGGTTGGCGCAACGGCGGCGGCGGCTGGAAAAATGGCGGCGGCGGCTTTGTGAACTGGTGATCACATCCCCGCAAACCAGGCCCGACCTCAACCGGTACGGGCCCATCGGCCTCGTGGTCGTCCAGTCGACCTCCCTCTGCAACCTCGATTGTTCTTACTGCTACCTGCCTGATCGGCAGAAGAAGCGGGTGTTTGATCTCGATCTGCTGCCTCTTCTGATGCAGCGGATCCTTGAAAGCCCTTTTGCCGGACCAGAGTTTTCACTGGTCTGGCATGCGGGCGAACCACTCACACTGCCCACCAGTTGGTACGACGAAGCCACATCGATCATCCAGCGCAGCCTTGCTGAACTCGGTGCCGAGGGCATTGAATTTACCCAGCATGTTCAAACCAACGCGACGCTGATCAATGACGCGTGGTGTGAGTGCTTTCAGCGCAATCGAATCGTGGTTGGGATCAGCGTGGATGGCCCGGAGGACATCCACGATTCGCATCGGCGGTTCCGCAATGGCCGCGGCTCGCATGCTCTGTCGATGCAGGGCATCGAAGCGCTCCATCGCAACGATGTGCCCTTCCACTGCATCTCTGTTTTGACTGCGGAAGCGATGGAACAGCCGGAGCGGATGTACCGCTTCTTCCGTGACAACGGCATCAACGACGTTGGCTTCAACGTTGAAGAGCAAGAGGGCATCAACACCAGCTCCTCCATGCAAGGCCAAGAAATGGAGGCGCGGTACCGCGATTTCCTACGAGCCTTCTGGCGCCTGAGTGAACAAGACGGATACCCAGTGGTGCTTCGCGAATTCCAACAGGTGATCAGCCTGATCCAAGGAAATGAACGAATGGCACAAAACGAACTGAATCGTCCGTTTTCCATCCTGAGTGTGGATTCTCAGGGCAACTTCTCCACCTTCGACCCGGAACTGCTGTCGGTGGCAAGCGACCGTTATGGAAGCTTCAACCTTGGGAACCTGCGCGATCTGTCTTTGGTGGAATCCATCGAAACCGATCAATTCCGTCGTCTGTTGTCAGACATGTCCAGGGGGGTGGAGACCTGTCACAACAGCTGCGAATACTTCGGGCTCTGCGGCGGGGGCAATGGCAGCAACAAGTTTTGGGAACACGGCACGCTCGCTTCAAGCGAAACCAATGCTTGCCGATTCGGCACTCAGATTCCTGTGCAGGTTCTTTTGGAACGCTTTGAAGAAGGTCCACCTCAACCCAACACTCTCACCCACGCGCATCTCGTCTCATGAAATCCCTTGCTCTTCTGATCAGCACAACCGGTACAGCTCTTGTGACGCTGCTCCCAACAGGAGCCCAAGCGGCCTGCAGCTTTCTGATGCCTCTTGGCGGGAACGGCAATGGACCGGCGCCATACATCGTCAAGAAGCAGGTTGAACGGCCCAAGGGGCTGATCGGCAGTGCCGTGGGACGAACCAACTGGAACACCGATTTCGTTGTCGACCGCCCCTACGGACAGTTCAAATTGTTTTTCACGGCCGACTCGACCGACGAACAGCCTGGGACTTACCCAGTTGAAGCCTTTTTGAAATTCACCGATGGGAGCAACCTCAAAGTGGTTGACCAAGCGATGAAACCCCCGACTGGAACAGGTGCTCAATTCGGACCGTTTTCCACACCAAGTGGCAAGTCGGTGGCCCAAGTCAATTTCAAAGTCGGGGCGAACAAAAATGTTGGCGCGACTGGCTTTAGCTACCGAATTTCCGTTCAGGGATGCAATTGATTCAACTGATCGTGCGAAAAAAACCTTTAGGTTTCCGACGCGACGTTGAGTTCCGCAGTGGCAGCCTCGAGCACACAACCTGAGGTTCAGATCTGCCCGATTTGCCAGGTCAAAATCCAGGCCAGGCCAGGGTCAGCAGATCAAGTGATGTTCAGCAGAGGCACACCTGGAACGCGAAGCAAGCTCTGGAGCAGGGTTTGCCAATTCCTGAAAACAGAAGGGCAAACCTCAACCTGCCTCAATCAAGACCCTGATCAACGAGGGACAGAACAGGCCGGAGACGCTTTTCCGGATGCACCCACAATCGACTTAGGTCAGTCGTAACGCTGTCATCTAGATTGGAATTGTGTCCGACGGGCATCTCCCAAGGGAGACAGGTCACAACTGAATGCCGGTCGGGCGACGCCTGACCAGACCTTGTCTTGCCGCATCCACTCCTCCCCGACCTCGAACGCCTCAGTTCAGATGTGGCCGTCTCTAACGGCTTCACCATCTGTGGGATTCAGCTGCTCACGCATCTCAATCCGATGACGCTGGAAGTTCAGATCCGACACAGCAATGGAGCTGATGTCAGCTTGGACGACTGCGCCAGGTTCAGTTCTGTCCTTGGAGAGGCTCTGGAAACAAGCAATGTTCTGTCTGAGGCGTATGTTCTAGAGATCAGCAGTCCCGGAATCGGAGAGATTCTGAGCAGCGATCGAGACTTCCAAACGTTTCGTGGATTCCCCGTTGAGGTTGAGTTCCGCGATCCAAAGGATGTCGAAACACGCTTGGAGGGCCTGTTGCTGGAACGCGACGCTGACACGCTTCAAATCAACATCCGAGGGCGCATCAAACGTTTAGCCCGCGATCGGGTCATTCAGGTCCGACTCACGTCGCCAAGCAGTTGACCAACTGCCCTTCTTTCTGACTTCCGCCTCCTTTAACAACACCCGATGGCTCTTGTTCTTCTTCCCGGTCTCAGCAACCTGATCGATGACATCAGTGAAGAGAAGAAGCTGCCTCCCCAGGTTGTCGAAGCAGCTCTTCGGGAAGCACTGCTCAAGGGTTATGAGCGATATCGAAAAACGCTCTACTTAGGTATCAACGACGACCCTTTCGACGAAGACTATTTCAGCAATTTCGACGTTGGCCTTGATCTTGAAGAAGAGGGATATCGCGTCCTCGCCAGCAAAATCATTGTTGATGAGGTTGAAAGCGACGATCATCAAATCGCCCTTGCAGAGGTGATGCAGGTGGCCGATGACGCCCAGGTTGGTGACACCGTTGTTCTGGATGTCACCCCCGAGAAAGAAGATTTCGGCCGCATGGCTGCAGCCACAACCAAACAGGTTTTGGCTCAGAAGCTCCGCGACCAGCAACGGCGGATGATCCAGGAGGAATTTGCAGATTTAGAAGACCCGGTACTGACCGCAAGGGTGATCCGTTTCGAGCGTCAGTCAGTGATCATGGCTGTGAGTTCCGGCTTGGGCAGACCGGAAGTTGAAGCTGAGTTGCCACGACGTGATCAGCTCCCCAACGACAACTACCGCGCCAACGCCACCTTCAAGGTGTTCCTCAAGGAGGTCAGCGAAGTTCCACGGCGCGGTCCTCAACTCTTCGTTAGCCGCTCAAACGCAGGCTTGGTGGTTTATTTGTTCGAAAATGAGGTTCCCGAAATTCAGGAGGGATCCGTTCGAATCGTGGCCGTCGCCCGAGAAGCCAACCCTCCATCCCGATCGGTTGGACCCCGCACCAAAGTTGCAGTCGACAGCATCGAACGCGAGGTTGATCCCGTTGGTGCTTGCATCGGTGCCCGCGGATCACGGATCCAACAGGTGGTGAATGAACTGCGAGGCGAAAAGATCGATGTCATCCGCTGGTCTCAGGATCCCGGCCAATACATCGCGAACTCCTTGAGTCCGGCACGGGTTGAGATGGTTCGTCTGGTAGACCCCGCCGGACAACATGCCCACGTTCTGGTTCCGCCGGATCAACTGAGTCTGGCCATTGGCCGCGAGGGGCAAAACGTTCGCTTGGCCGCAAGGCTCACCGGTTGGAAAATCGACATCAAGAATTCCACTGAATACGACCAAGCTGCTGAAGATGCTGTCGTCGCTGAACTGATCAGTCAGCGTGAACAGGACGAAGCACAGCAGCGCGAAGCAGAAGAACGGCTCGCTGCCGAACAGGCTGCTCGCGCCGAGGAAGATGCTCGCCTTCGCGAGCTCTATCCCTTACCAGAAGACGAGGAGGATTACCTCGTCGAAGGTGAAGTCGATCAGCAGGGGCTCGACCAGCCAGTGGCATCCGAAGAGGGTGTCACGGAAGAGAGCCTCGAAGCCCAGCCAACAGCTGAGCTCACAGACGCACCCTCCGAAGATGGGGAGAGCGAAACTGACGAGGTTGCCCGGTGACGTCAAAGCCCATCCTTCGTCGCTGCGTGGCCTGCCGCCAGCTACTGGATCGCCGCCAGTTTTGGCGCGTGATCCGAGATCACAAGGATGGGATCCTCCTCGACTCAGGAATGGGGCGATCTGCCTACCTGTGTCCAAAGGAGGAGTGTTTTGAGGAGGCGCGCAAACGCAAACGCCTGCAAAAAGCCCTGCGTTGTCAGGTGCCCGATGCGGTGTTGGAGGCGCTGAAACAGCGACTCAGTTCCACCAAGGCTGAATCCGCTGAGGCAAACTAAACATTGGCGCCACTGATGTGGTGCCTCCGTGGCACACCCTGCCCGGCCCGACCGGAGATCCCCACTGAATGACCAGCAGCGGCAAAGTCAGAATTTACGAGCTGTCCAAGGACCTCGGCCTTGAGAACAAGGACGTCTTGGATGCTGCTGAGAAGCTTTCCATTGCAGCGAAAAGCCACAGCAGCTCCATCAGTGATGACGAGGCTGGTCGCATTCGTTCGATGCTCAGCAAAGGGGCAGGAGCTGGCAATGCCGCTCCTGCAAAACCAGCTGGAGGCAAGGCCATCCTGTCGGTGAAGAAAGCGGATGCCCCGGCGGCTCCGCAAAAACCGGCACCCACCAAACCGACAGCGGCTAAACCACAAATCCCTGCTGCCAAACCTGCAGCGCCGAGCCAACCGGTTGCGAAGCCTCAGGTCGTTGCCAAGCCACAGAGCCCTCCTGCTCGACCGACAGCACCCACCTCAGCATCGGCACCGGTCAAGCCCGCTGCTCCGGCCAAACCCTCTGCTCCGAGCAAACCGGTCGTTGTCGCGAAACCCAGCGGCACGCGACCGCAGGCACCTCCGACTCCCAAACCGGTTTCCGCCAAACCGGCAGCGAAGCCAGAGGTGATCAGCAAACCCCCGGCAGCTAAACCGGTAGCGCCTCCGGCACGTCCGAGCGCCCCAGCTCCTGCTGCAGCGAAGCCAACGGCAGCACGGCCGACACCTCGCCCTGCCTCACCAACACCGCGCCCAGCCGGTGGCGGGCAGCCAGGTCGACCACAGATTGTCTCCCGTCCGTCGGGTCAAACCCCTGCCCCGCGTCCAGCATCACCCCGTCCTGGCGCCCCTGCTCGACCCGGCGCTCCCGTGAAGGCCGGTAGTCCTACGCGTCCGACGCCGCGTCCAGAACTCGTTGGCAAACCGCAACCGCGGCGGCCTGGCGGCACTGGTGCTGGACCCTCCGGCCAAAGACCTGGATTGTCCGCGCGACCTGGAGCCCCAACACGCCCTGGAGCAGCTGGCTCAGGACGCCCTGGTGCTCCAACCCGTCCCGGTCGCCCCGGTGCACCGACCCGAACCGGTGGGGCACCTGCAGGACGTAGCGGCAACACCCTTGAGCTAGTCGGCAAACCGATCCGACGTGACGGCAGCAGCGGGGGCGGACAACGACCCGGTCGTCCGGGGGCGCCGACCCGCCCCGGTGGCATGCCCAGTGGCATGCGCAAACCGGTTGCACCCGGCGAGCTGATGCAGCTTCAGAAACCGGTCGGGAGACCGGTTGCACCGGCGCCGCGTCGTCCAGATGCACCCACGAAGACTGGAGATGGGCCCCAGGCCACACCTCCAGTGGCCCGTCCGACGGCTCCATCAGCACCCCGTCGACCCGGGTTCCGCCCAGGTGCCGGCCCTGGTGGCTACCGCCGACCAGGCCGTCCCGACTGGGACGACAGTGCCAAGCTGGAAGCGCTCCGGAGCCGCTCCCCGCAGAAGCAACGCCAAAAGGTCCACATCATCGGCGAGAACGACGATGCTCTGGCGGCACAGACCGGTGGGTATGCAGGCGAACAGCAGGCCATGGTGCTCTCGGCCAGCCTGGCCCGCCCTGCCAAGCCCAAGGCCCAGCAACGCACCGCTCCAAAACCGGTGGCTGCTGTCCGCAAGCGCCGCAAGGAGACAGCACGTCAGCGTCAGCGTCGCCGCGCGATGGAACTGCGCGCAGCACGGGAGGCCAAGCAGGTCAGACCCGAAATGATCGTTGTCCCGGAGGACAACCTCACGGTGCAAGAGCTCGCAGACATGCTCAGCGTGGAGAGCTCAGAAATCATCAAATCCCTCTTCTTCAAGGGGATCATTGCCACGGTCACCCAGACCTTGGACATGCCGACCATCGAAGCGGTGGCCGAAGAATTTGGCGTCCCTGTGTTGCAGGACGACGTCGAAGAAGCGGCCAAGAAGACCGTGGAGATGATCGAGGAGCAAGACCTCAAGCATCTGATCCGCCGTCCACCGGTTGTGACGGTGATGGGTCACGTCGACCACGGCAAAACGAGTTTGCTCGACGCCATCAGGCAGGCCAGGGTCGCCGCCGGGGAAGCCGGCGGGATTACCCAACACATCGGTGCTTACCAAGTCGAGGTCAAACACAACGACGAACCTCGCAAACTCACCTTCCTCGACACGCCGGGTCACGAAGCATTCACCGCAATGCGTGCCCGTGGCACCAAGGTGACCGACGTTGCGGTCCTCGTGGTCGCCGCCGACGACGGTGTCCGTCCTCAGACCCTGGAAGCCATCAGCCACGCCNGGGCNGCTGANGTGCCGATNGTGGTNGCGATCAACAAGATCGACAANGAAGGNNCNTCNCCCGANCGNGTGAAGCAGGAGNTNTCTGANCAGAACCTGCTNGCNGANGANTGGGGNGGCGATGTGGTGATGGTNCCNGTGAGNGCCATCAAGGGCGAAAACATCGACAAGCTCCTGGAGATGCTCCTACTCGTCACCGAGGTGGAAGACCTTCAGGCCAACCCGGATCGCATGGCCCGCGGCACGGTGATCGAGGCTCATCTCGACAAGGCGAAGGGCCCAGTGGCCACTCTGCTGATCCAAAACGGAACACTCAAGACTGGTGACGTCGTTGCAGCCGGCCCAGTCCTCGGCAAGGTGCGAGCGATGGTGGACGACAACCGTCAGCGGTTGAAGGAAGCTGGCCCGTCCTGTGCCGTTGAGGCGCTTGGTTTCAGCGAAGTCCCCACCGCAGGTGACGAATTCGAGGTGTACCCGGATGAGAAATCCGCCCGAGCTGTGGTCGGAGACCGTGCCTCAGATGCCCGTGCCACNCGCCTTGCCCAACAGATGGCGTCCCGCCGTGTATCGCTTACAGCGATGTCAGGCCAAGCGAACGAGGGTGAACTCAAGGAACTGAATCTGATCCTGAAAGCTGATGTTCAGGGTTCCGTCGAAGCAATTCTTGGATCCCTCGAACAATTGCCGAAGGATGAAGTTCAGGTCAGGGTTCTGCTCTCTGCCCCTGGTGAAGTCACCGAAACGGATGTTGACCTCGCTGCCGCATCCGGCGCAGTGATTGTTGGCTTCAACACCTCGATGGCTTCTGGTGCCAAGAAGGCAGCGGATGCCACCGGCGTTGATGTCCGTGATTACGACGTGATCTACAAGCTTCTGGAAGACATCCAGTTGGCGATGGAAGGNCTGCTCGAACCCGAGCTTGTGGAGGAAGCCCTTGGCGAAGCCGAGGTCCGTGCTGTCTTCACCATCGGCAAGAGCGCNGTGGCCGGCTGTTATGTCACCAACGGCAAGCTTCATCGCAACTGCCGTGTCAGGGTCCACCGCGGCAAACAGATCGTCTTTGAAGGCGATCTTGATTCCCTGCGTCGCAACAAAGATGACGTCAAGGAAGTGGCTACTGGTTTCGAGTGCGGCGTCGGTACAGATCGCTTCGCGAACTGGGAAGACGGCGACCGGATCGAAGCCTTCAAGATGGTCACGCAACGCCGCAAACTCACCACCTGAGGCTGATCTCTGCTGTGTCNCCCCGTCGCGAGCCGTTGCTTTGGCTCCAGTGTTTAGCCCTCGGGGCCATTCCACTGGAGCTCCTGCTGATCAGGTTGCTTCTGGCGGGTGCCGATCCCGGCCCCATTCCAGCCATCGAACGCCTCTTGCTCTGGGGCGTCGGTGCCGTCGCCCCAGCTGTAGCTCTTTGGAAGCGACCAGCTGACTGGGGATCACTTCTGCTCGTTCGGCGTCCAACTTCTCGGCGGAGCGCTGACCAGCAGAGACTGAGTTGTGGACAAAATGGCCGACTCAGTGGGGCCACTGTTTTGGTGGCGGGACTCCTGCTGCTTCCTCTGATCTGGTGGCTCGACGATTCAGCAGTGCTGGTTGGGGAGTTCTCGCCTGTTTCAGATCAGAGTCGTCTGGTCACGTTGCTGCTNAGCACACCGGTTCTTGCCGTCATCCTTTGGCAAAGNCAGCAANTCACCCAGGCTGGCTTTTGGTTGATCACCAATGAAGCCAACAGCGATAGCGAAGGCAATTTATTTGCCGAAGCCCAACTGCAAGAGGAACGCACCAGCCTCGGACTGCAGCTCTTAAAGCTTGCACCACTCAACTGGCCCGAACCACCAGAGCCGCCTGCACCCACACCCCCTGCCGTTGAGGTCGCAGAAAAAGAAGAGGTTGGGGAGGCCGCCAAACAACCAAACCGAGTCGATGAGATCAGTTCGATCGAAGCCGATTCGACAAAGAGCGACAGCCAACAAGCTGAGGCCGAAAGCGACGAGCTCCTGTCCGAGCACAGCACTGACAATGACCTCAACGACAAAGACGTCGCCCAGAGCGACTCAGTCGCTGCTGCGGTTGCGGTCGAACCAGATCAAGCTGGCGAAAAGGACGAAAGCTCCAGACTGGATTCCGAGATCACTGAGGTCGACACTGTCGCCAGCGGAGAGACGGAAAGCCATGGTGAACAGCCCGAGCCCGGCGGACGCGCCGAGGGCGAACCAGAGAGCCCGTCGGAGGCTCCTCCAGGGAGTCAGTGACTCCTTAACAAGGCGATCACGCATGGCCGGGTCAAGTCCCTTCTTCGGCTTTGGCGACTGATTCAAGACAACGAAGTCTGTGATCTGCAAATGTTAAATTGTTTGCCTCGCCGATGTAGCTCAGCTGGTAGAGCAACGCTTTCGTAAAGCGTGGGTCGCCTGTTCAAGTCAGGTCATCGGCTTAAGACTTCATTGCCACCTGGTTGGTGGGCAGTGTTTTTGCATTAAATCAATGGAATTACCATTCATGCGCAAGCCTGATGCATGACAATTACCCGATTCGTCATCTCAACCAAAACGGTGGCGAATCTTGGCTGGGCCTCATCGATGGGGTGTACTCCATTGCGATGACATTGATCGCTATTGAACTTCCAGAGCTGATCAAAAGCCTCTTCGAAATCAGCAACTCGGCCGATGATCAATCGACCATCCTGGCAATCACTGGCTACGAATCCATCGCTTACGCTGCCACTTTTTTATTACTCTATGAGCTTTGGTCCTACCACAAAAGCATCTTGAAACTGGCCGGCATTCGGCGTCAAACTCAAAACCTGATCAACAGCATTATCCTGGCAATTACATGCCTTGGAGCAGGCAATATCATTCTGATCTTGAACACAAAAACAGAAATCGCGCTAAAAGACTTACAAGCAAACGCCAGCCAAGAACAACTCTTCAATGATTGGGTTGGCACGCATCACGAACTCGCCATCGCCACCTTTGTGATGGTTGCAGCCATGTTTTTCCTCATGGCCCTCCTCGCGCGCATCAGCTCAAGGAATCAGGATCTCAAGCAAGAACAAGCAACGGCACTTCGCGGATTAGGGCGAGGAACATGCCAACGAGGGTTCTGGTTTCTGGCCTTTATCTTGACCTGGACCCCACTCTTGTTCGGACAAAATTTGCCGCTAATCCCCCCAGCAATTCTTGTTTTAATTTACATTTTAGCGGATCAGATTTTCCATCCTCTGCTTCAGAGCAGGAGCAAACAAGCTTGAATTACTGGCATAGCGCCTGCAAACGGGGCAAGGCACACAATTCTTCTCCGGTTTGAATTCGGCCTGCAGCGAGGTCATCCCAAGGAACTAACCAATGGCTGGGTTTGACCCGCTTAAAGGACTGCTGAGCTGCTGGGTTTGGCAAATAAATCACGGACCTCTGCCGGAGACTGAGGCGTTGCTTAAGCCAAGGCGTCATCACAATCCTCTCGAGCAATGCTTGATAGGAACCATCGGCGATGGCTTGCTCAAACCCACGCTGAATCGCCTCGGCTAATGCTTCATTGGTTGGATTGACATAAAAGAATCCCGCAAAGGGATAAGCCATCAAGAGATTCGGTTCCATCACAATGCTGTTCGACCATTTTTTGGCCGTGAGCTCCTGGGCCTCAACATCCCCGATCCCTTGAGGGAAGAGATCCACACGTTGTTCTGAAACCAGTCGGAACAGATTGTGGGATGGAGTTGCATAGGTGCGCAACCCAGCTTGATCAAACAGTCCCAGTTCGCTCCAACCTTGCCCCTGAAGCAGGGTGATCCGCCGAAGACCATCCAGGGTCTGGATGCCTTCAAGAGCCCCTAAACGGTTGCGATGGGTCCATCCCACCCGCAGGCCAAGCAAGCCTGCTGAAATCGGAATCGGAATCGCCCGAAGCCGACGATCCAAGGAGGGGCCGGCTCCATAGGCTCCCACCGTGATCGCCTGAGGATTGTCGGTTCCACCGACGGCTCCCGTCGCCAAGGCATCCACTGCAGCATCCTGCGATAGGGCAGTGGAGGTCAAGCCAACGGCATGGGGCACACCACTGCGCTGCATCACCAGACGCAGCAATTGAATCTTGAAACTGCGATTGCTATCCCCCAATCCGCGACCCAAAACAACGGGCAGGGTTCCCTCAGGCAACGCGCTCACCTCCTCGGCCGTGAGGTCGTTGAGCTGATCGATCAGCAAACGTCCTTCCGAAAACCGTGGCCGAAAGGCGATGTAAGACGTCAGCAAGATCAGGGAGCTGATCAGCAGCGACATCACGGTCATGTCGCCGAAATGGGCGGACCGTCGTGGATCAGAGGGCGGCGGAGACATCAGGGAATGATCAGATAGACACCAAGCAACGTGAAAGCGAGATAGCTAGGCAGCAGTCCCATGCGCAGCAACGTTGAAACCCGGGGGGTGTAATTTGAAAGATGGTTATCAATTAATTCATCGGCACCGACGACATACAGAACACCAAGAAAAAAGATCAGCTGCAAATTGCCAATAAAGCCATTCATGGCTGTGACCGGAAGCTTGCTAGCGATAAACACGTAGTTACCGCCAGCTGAAACCACAGCAGCCAAGATGAGATCATCCCGGCTGCGGGTGATCAAAAGCGATAAACAACACAAACCCACCGCAAGGATGTAGCCGAGAAAGTCGGGCATGAAGGCCAACAGACTCAAACGCTCGATCGGAATCTGAAATACCACCGTTGGTTGGCGGCGTAACGACATGCCTTGGGCCTGGGTCATGCCCAAATCACTCATCAACGTGCGCTCGGAAGCAAAGGCACTGCTTTCTTCCAGCAACCATCCCGGCAGGGTTAATCCGGGGTTGCTGGGAAAGGCCCAGTCGTTCACGACGGTTAGGCCGACCGGGGTCATCGGGTTATTCAGGCCAACTTCAATGCGAAGCCTCTGGACATCGAAGGGATACCGCGAGAGTTCCCAACGCTGAACCACTTGACTGCGCACCTGATAGAGGCTCCAAACACCGTCAGTAACGGCTTGGCGCCCAACCCGCTCAAAGCGCTGAACATCTCCGTCGTAGATGCCATTGAGAAGAACAAGATCATCACTCGGGTTCTCATCGGGCGGTCCGCTCCAGATCGACCACAGCAGAAACTCTGCGGAAAAGCGGTTCTCCAGCAGATCCAGGTCACTCAGATTGGTCAGATAGGCCCCGAGCTTGAGTTGATCACCCAATGGCGGCTGGTTGATCGGAACAGCTGCTGGGGTCTGTTGCGGTTGCGGCTGAGCGGTCGCCACCGATCGCCACTCCAAGGTCATGACCAACAGACAACTCGCCAAGGCCAAGGCAAGGGCTTTGATCCAAACGCAACGGCGCTGACCTGGAGCCAAGACAAGGATTGGTCGAAGCTTCTCCACGGTGGCAAGAGCAGGCGGATCCGACCACCGCTCCATACGATTGCAAGACCTAAGGCAGTGGTGGTGCCAACAACAGCGGTGCGTCGTGGATCAGCGATCAGCGGTCTTCTGCTGGTGCTGTTTTTGATCGTTCACCTTGGCGGTCTGATTCCCAGCGTCACCGCACCAGAGAGTTTTGAGATCTACGCCAGCAGATTGCATCACAGTGCCTGGCTTCCTCTGCTCGAGATTGGTCTACTGGCGACCGTGTTGATCCATCTCAGCCTGACCGCACTGAAGTCCGTCGCCAACCTGCAGGCCGGCAACACAGCTCAACTCAGTAGCCGACGCCGCGATGGGATCGGCTCAATGGCCGCCCGGTGGAAAGCAATCGCTGGGATCGTCAGCCTTGGCTTCCTCGTTGTGCATCTCCAGCAACTGCGTTGGATGCGACCTGGCGATGGACTGGAACGGGAGACCCTCACCCACCTCCTCAACAACCCTGCTGTGCTTGCTCTCTACATCGCGGGTTCCATCGCCATCGGCTTGCATTTGCTCCATGGGAACGAAGCGGCCCACCGCAGCATCGGTGCTTTATCCCCAGCCAATGGCCCATGGATTCGCAGCAACGGTCGATGGCTGGCTGTTCTGATGAGCGCAGGATTTGTGCTGATCAGCCTGAGCTTGGCTCTGGGGGATGCGGCATGAGCGGCATGCCAGATCCAAAACTTCCTCTCGGATCGATTGCGGGGGCCTGGCAGCGAGAGCGAGAAGCGCTACCGCTAATTAGCCCGCTGCGGAAACGCCAACTCAACATCCTGGTCGTGGGAACTGGACTCGCCGGGGCCTCAGCCGCCGCAACCCTTGCAGAACAGGGGTACCAGGTCACGGTGCTCACCTATCACGACAGTCCAAGGCGGGCCCATTCCGTCGCCGCCCAAGGTGGGATCAATGCAGCCCGCGCTGTCGCGGTGGATGGTGACAGCGTTAACCGCTTGTTCGCTGACACCCTGAAGGGTGGTGATTTCCGAGCCAGAGAAGCCGGATGCCAAAGGCTGGCAGAAATCAGCAGCGGAATCATCGACCAATGCGTTGCCCAGGGCGTTCCCTTTGCCCGGGAATATGGCGGCAGCTTGGCCACCCGCAGTTTTGGCGGAGCCCTGGTGAGCCGCACCTTTTACGCCAGAGGGCAAACGGGTCAGCAACTGCTTTATGGGGCCTATCAGGCCATGATGCGGCAGGTGGAGTTGGGCAAGGTTCGTCTGCTCACTCGCCGTGATCTGGTGGAGCTCATCACCGTGGATGGCGTCGCCCGTGGCGTCGTGACGCGCCATGGTCTCAGCGGAGAACTCGAAGTCCACACCGCTTCCGCGGTGCTGCTCTGCAGTGGCGGCTACAGCAACGTTTACTTCCTTTCAACAAACGCACTCAAGTCGAACGCCAGTGCCATTTGGCGGGCCCATCTCAAAGGGGCTCTCTTTGCCAATCCCTGCTTTACCCAGATCCACCCGACCTGCATTCCCAGCGGCGACGCGTTCCAAAGCAAGTTGACACTGATGAGTGAAAGCCTGCGTAATGACGGGCGCATCTGGTTACCCAAACAAGCCAGCGACGGACGACCAGCCGAACAAATCCCTGAACATGACAGGGATTATTTCCTCGAACGGATGTATCCCACCTACGGGAACATGACTCCGAGAGATGTGGCCTCCAGACGGGCTCGAGAGCTCTGCAACGCTGGCCATGGCGTTGGCCCTGGGGGCCGTTCGGTGTATCTCGACCTCACCGCAGCCATCGAACGGGACGGCAAGGACACCATCGCCGCCCGTTACGGCAATTTGATGGAGATGTACGAACGCATCAGCGGTGAGGATCCCTACCGGACACCCATGCGGATCTATCCAGCTCCCCACTACACGATGGGCGGACTCTGGGTGGACTATCACCTGATGAGTTCCATCCCTGGACTG
Source organism: Synechococcus sp. ARS1019 (assembly GCA_002690325.1). Taxonomy (GTDB): domain Bacteria; phylum Cyanobacteriota; class Cyanobacteriia; order PCC-6307; family Cyanobiaceae; genus Parasynechococcus. Next base: position 65,338 of record NZED01000045.1, on the reverse strand, counting down.
TTTGTGTTGGGCGAAGCGAACTACTCCGAACATGGCGCCAACCGACTGGGTGCCAGTGCCTTGATGCAGGGCCTTGCCGATGGTTATTTCATCGCCCCGTCGACCGTCACGGCCTGGCTGGCGAGTACCCCTCAAGTGGCCATCGCGACCGATCACCCAGAGTGCACCGCTGCTCTGCACAGCGCCAGAACACGGATCGATCAGCTGCTCAGCAGCGCAGGGGACACACCCGTGGATGCATTCCATCGTGACCTTGGCAGCGTGATGATCGATCGCTGCGGAATCAGTCGTGACGCCGAAGGGCTACGCCAAGGTCTGCAAGCAGTCTCCGCTTTGGAAGATCGATTCCACAGCGATCTCCGGGTTCCCGGGGAGGCCCAAGGGCCAAATCCAGAACTCGACAAAGCCCTACGGGTAGCTGATTTCTTCGGGTTGGCTCAGCTGATGCTGCGCGATGCACTGGCCCGTGAGGAATCCTGTGGTGCCCACTTCCGTGAGGAGCACCAAAGCCCAGAAGGAGAAGCGCTGCGCGATGACGCCAACTTTGGCCACATCGCTGCCTGGGAATCAAACCCCAACGGTGATCCCATCCGCCACAGCGAACCGCTCCAATTCACCAGCCTCCAGCCCAGCACCCGCCGCTACACATGAAGCTCACCCTGCACATCTGGCGACAGCTCTCGCCAAAACATCCGGGCAGCTTTGAACGGTACGAGCTGGAGGAGGTGTCGCCGGATCTTTCACTGCTGGAGGCCCTCGATCAACTCAATGAACGGGTGATCAGCACTGGAGAACGACCGGTGAGTTTCGAGCACGACTGCCGTGAAGGCATCTGTGGAAGTTGCGGATTTTTGGTGAACGGACAGGCCCATGGGCCCAAAACAGCAACCTCCGTTTGCCAGCTCTACCTCCGGGAGTTCAACAACGGAGACGAGCTCAGGCTGGAACCCTGGCGAGCAACCTCCTTCCCACTGATTCAAGATCTAATGGTGGACCGGTCAACCCTGGATCGCCTGGTCGCTGCGGGGGGCTACTGCTCCACTGGAACCGGCCAAGCGCCAGACGGCAATGCGTTACCTGTGGGCCGTGCGCAAGCCAGCAGTGCCTTCTCAACCGCCACCTGCATTGGCTGTGGCGCCTGCATCGCCAGTTGCCGCAATGCTTCTGCAAGTTTATTTGTGGCCGCAAAACTCGCCCACCTCGGGCAGTTACCGCAGGGACAGCCGGAACGCACGCAACGGGCTAGAGCCATGCAAGAGCGCATGCACCAAGAAGGCTTTGGCAGTTGCAGCAGCCATCTCGAATGTGAAGCGGTTTGCCCCCAAGAGATTTCCGCAGACTGGATCAGCTGGATGCACAGAGAGTCGACACGCTGATGCGGCTGGCAAGCAAAACCAAGACCCTTTAGACAGTGGTCCACCGCTGACGGGGTCGGATGCCAAGGGTCAAATGGGACACCATGACGGACGAGAGTCAGGCCATGGTCAAGAAGGTTGGCCTGATCAGCGTTGGAGGAGTCATCCTGCTGGCTTTCAGCAAGATGCTCGTCCCGCTGGCATTACTGGGCGGCGGCGGCTACATGGCGTGGCGTGCCCTCAAGAAGACCTAAGCACCGAAAGACCCTCAGGAAACAAGATAAGCTCCACTTATTGAACTCATTAATTGCGATAAGGAGGTTCGGACCCTTGCGGCTCTGGCACAGCCAATGCTTGCCTCCTTATCAAAATGAAACACAATCAACTCATGCGTCGAGCGGCCTTGGAGAGGGTCGCTTTTTTTTGGCCACTCATCTGCTGTGCTCAACCGCTTCGGCTTTGCCTGGCGAGCCAGCAACGAGGGCTGGCCTGGAGTTGCGTCTGCAATAGGTCGGGGGAGAGTCCTTCCGGCCTTCAATCCCCCTGGCGTGGACCCCTCACCAGCGGTGCCCACACAAAAACAATGCACACAAGCCAGGCCAAGGCACCGGTTCTTCAGGCTTTTTTCGGACAGATCTCGACGCTACTCACAACCGAATCGCCGAAACCAGCAGAGCAGAACCACCCGATTCGCGCAAAAGGAACAGGAATAAACAGCTATAGACCGACTGCTAAAACCTCGCCTCTCCAGCTCTATCCATCAACCCAGCGTCGACAACGCCATCAAGACATCTTGCGGCCTGCGAGCAACCGAGGAAGCGAAGATCACAAGCATGGAGCACCTGACAACGACCAGAAGACGCAGCAATCTTTACATCAATACTGCACTTACGCGAATAAAATAGACTTTTCTGACGACAAGTAAATTTTAATGAAGCCGCTTATTCTTAGCTTTCAAAATTTTACTGTTTAGCAAAAAATCTCATCAATCTGTTTTACGGTCGCCCCAAGACAAACCTCGACCAATCAGCAATGCTCTCCACAACTTCAATTATCACCAGTTTTGGTGGAGAAAGGACAACTGGGGAACCGCTTAGTTTCGAGAAAAAATCAGAATCTTCGCCCGCACTTACCAATGCAGATTATCTTAGAAAGCAATGTGAAGACTTAAGGATACCAACAGGACCAAGACTTCATGAAGAATGCGAAAAGAAAGTTGCAAAATCAGTATTCATTGACTCCTCTCAACAGGCATGCTCCGATGCAATCAGAGCAGCCTATCAACATGTTTATGGCAATGGTCACGTCATGGACCATGAACGATCGAAGAGTTTAGAGTCAGAATTATTGGATGGCAGAATCAATATTCAAGAATTTGTCAGAGGCTTAGCGAAGTCTGACTTTTACCGCACTAATTTTTACGAGCACTGTGCTCCCGAAAGAACGATCGAATTAGATTTCAAACATCTACTTGGCCGTACACCCAAGAACCAGCAAGAAGTTTCTGAATTGATCGCCCTCCAAGCCGCTCATGGGCATGACGCCGTGATCGACTCCATGATTGACTCAGCCGAATATTTAGAAACATTTGGAACTCATACGGTTCCTTATATGCGCTCTTGGAAGTCGTCAGCAGGTGCACCACAAGCGACGTTCAATCGAACGGCATCAATGGTTCTGGGATTCGCCTATTCAGACAAAGCCATTGGAGGCTCCAGCCAATTACAGAGATCCTTTACATCTCGCGCGAACCACAAAATCACCTTCCCAGCATCGTCTGACATTCAACTGCTGTCGACCGCAGCGAATTGGATCGGAGGGAAGCCACCGAAACTTGTCAGGCGAGCAGGCAGCGTGTTTGTGGTTGCAGGGGTCATTGAGATCACGCGGATTGTGATCACAATCGTCGCTTCAGCACTCGGTTCGTAAGGTCTTGATCAAGGAGCTGTCGGGGTTCTGCTCTTCAACCGCAATCCCGACAGCCGATTGAACAGAATTTTCATAAGCCGAAGGCACTTAAGAATTCTCCAGACATCTCGACTCTGGACAACAATCAATCTTGAGTAATCACTACGACAAAAGCTGATGAAGGACTCCAATGCTGATCCGGAGTGATCCAGCAGAGCATCATCAGGCCTCGTCAAGCGTCAAAAAAAACGAGGCATTGATGGGCACACGCCTAAAGCCTTGGGCATCCTTTGAAAATGTCTGACAAATCATCGATGGCCATAGGCCCACGCCCCTGACCATCCCGCTCCATGATCAAATCGGCCTGCAATCCCAATAAAAGGGTTTGGCAAGGAAACGCTTGGCGTTCCGCAGCACGTTGCTGAAGAACCTCAGCTTGCCGAAGAGCATGGCTGCAACTGGCCTGATGACCGCTCAGAAGACATTGACGAGCGAGTTGTTCGATCCCCACCATGGACTGGGCGGCAACACGCGGCGCAAGCCCAAGCAAAAGAACAAGCGTGACAAGGAACATCGGGCTGAACCAAGAAAGAGCGACTCGCTCTGATTTGCTGAGATGATGGCCGAGCCCGACTGAACTGCTGTGTACACCGACTGGACCGCAATTGCCCTTCTGCTGTTCACTGCAGTTCCCCTTGTTGTCGTTGTAGGAACGGCGACCTTCTTTGTGCTGCGCAACAAGCAAAAAGCACCACTCAGCTGAGGGAGCCAACCAGCACAGGTTTTACTGACCGGGCTTTGCCAGACAAACAGGCTGAGCGAGGCCTTGAGCCATTGGGATCAAGGGCTGCACGGAGGCCGACTGAACGGCTGCAGTGATCCGCCCCTGACCCAAACAGGTGAGGCAAGTGCGGAAGCGCTGGTTGCTCACGCGCTGCATGCCGCTGCCTCCACAAGTAGGGCAGGTGGACATTGGAATCGGGAGGAAAGAATGATTTCAGTGTGGTGGTATTTACAGCCTCTGATCCCGAAAGCTTCCTTAAGAATCAAGCGCTGGGCAGGTGGGTCGCCTCTAACGATCCAAAAGCTCTTGCACTGAACAGCGGGTGCCGTGTGGCACCAACCCCAATCCAAACGCCAGTTGGCCGATGACATCCAGTGCATCGCAGCCTTGATCGATCAAGGCTTTCAGCCCTGTACTTTGATCTCGCTTGGACAATTTCTCGCCCTGAGCATCCATGACCAAGGGCGCGTAATGGAAGGTCGGAGCAGGCGCCTGCAACACAGCAAACACACTGCGCTGAGCCGCTTCCGCCTCGCGGAGATCCTCACCGCGGACCACATCGGTAATGCCGCAGCGAAGATCGTCTAACACCGTTGCAAGCTGATACGCCACAAAGCCATCGGCACGGCGAAGCACGACATCGCCACTCCCATAGGGATCGTGATTGGGCACGCGAAGTCGCCAACTGGGCAGACGCCCCTGCTGCCAACCCCAACCACGATCGCCTTGCCGGCAAGTCCCTGGATAGCGAGCCAAGCCCGCCAGATCACGCCGACTGCAGCGGCACGGAAACAGCAGTCCTTCTCGGCGCAACCACGACAGCCAGGAGTAGTACCAGCCGCGATGCTGGCTTTGCAAAATCACTGGGCCATCCCACTCCAAACCCAGCCAGCACAGGTCCTCTTGGATCGCCTTGATGGCCCCAGGCTTGGTTCGTGGTGTATCGAGATCATCGATTCGAAGACGCCAAATCCCTTGACGCCGTCGAACCTGCAAGAACGAGGCCAAGGCCGTCTGCAAATTGCCGAGATGCAGAGATCCCGTTGGCGATGGGGCAAAACGCCCACAGATCAATGCGTCGGATGCTGAGCGACGCGGTGCCAGGGAATCAAGCAAATGGGCCGGCAGACTCGGCGGAGGATGCATCACAAAAAAGGCGGTCCAACGGACCGCCTGTCGTCATCTCTAAGCGACGTCTAGGTCTCAGCCTTGGACCCGGTCCTTGAACATCTTGCCTGCTGTGAACGCAGGAACACGCTTGGCTGGAATGGCGATTTTTTCGCCGGTCTTGGGGTTCAGGCCCTGACGAGCTGAACGCTCACGGGGCTCGAAGGAACCAAAGCCAAGGATGGATACTTTTTTCCCTTCGACCACGGAATCAATGATGGTGTCGATCGCGGCATCCACAACCATGGAAACGTCGGTTTTGGTGAGCTCGGTGCGAGCTGCAACCAGATTGACCAGATCAGCTTTGTTCATTTGAGAGGAAGAGTGGGAGGCGGAGACGGCTCAAGCACGGCGTTGAAACCCGCCGCTGCCTTCCCCAAGCGCGCTAATCGTATGGACGTTGCCAGGGGCCTGCAAGCGAAACACCCCGTCCCGCAATGCTTTAGCTGACATCCATCACATGTTGCCAACCACTGAAGGGCACCAACCGCTCCCCTCGCAGGGCCCCCAAGGCACTACCAGAAGCCAGTTGTGGCAGTGCATCTGAAGGAATCCACGCCCGCAACCGTTCCAAACTGAGCAGTTGACGGGGCCAGTGGAATGTCCGGCCATGACGAACCGGTCCGAGTCGTCCAGGGGCCAGTGGAATCAGCAAACGCCCGCAAAACAACAGCTCTGCAGGGGCAGGGGCATACACAATCGAACTGCCAGGGGTCGGACCAGGCGTCCAAAGCAACTGCAGACCAGAGGCTGTTGTGGCGGACTCCGCAAAGGTCTGCAAGGGGGTGATGTTGGGCAGCAAGTAAGCCTCCTGCTCCTGAACCAAAACGGGCCAACCCAGGCGTTCCTGCACTCGCCGCAGCCGGCCGTGCCCCTCACGGCTGGTGATCAAAATTCTTGGCGAACGCCCTGCAGCCAGCGTTTCCAGAGCTGACAGCGTCGACTGAGTCAGCGGCGGGCAATCGATCAAGACCGGCTCCGGATCACAGTCCAACCACCAGGCACTTCCCCCCTGGCTATCGCGGTTGGGGGGAAACAACCAAAGATCTGGACGCAGCTGCTGGGGCGGACGACCGACATCCAGTGTTGTGGTCAAGGTCATGCCGTTCAACACCGCTGCAAACCACTAGTTTGAAGTCGCCAGGCCCCCGAGTCGTGCGTCGCATCCATCTCGGCTGCCCCTGGCCCCTGGGCAGCAGCGTCACTCCCAGAGGCGTGAATTTTTCTGTGGCAGCCCCTGCTGCCGATCGCCTGGAGCTTCTGCTGTTCACCGATGGCAGTGCTCGAACACCGGAGCAGGTGATCGAACTCGACAGACGGCGGCATCGCTCTGGCGATTACTGGCACGTGGAGGTGGAAAACCTCCAGGAAGGCTGCTGTTACGGCTATCGCGCCTTCGGCCCGCTTGCGCCGGGTGCCCATGGCTTTCGACCGGCCAAAGTTCTGCTCGACCCTGCTGCCCGCGCCATCAGCGGCTGGGATGTTTACGACCGTGTTTTGGCGACAGGTCCTTCCCCCAATGCCCATGCCTGTTTGAAATCCGTGGTCACCGAACGGGACCACTTCGACTTCCAACAGCACCCTCGCCCTCGCCATTCGTGGCAGCGCACGGTGATCTACGAGCTGCATGTCGGCAACTTCACCAACCGCAGTGACTCGGGGATTGCGGCCGATCAACGCGGAACGGTACTAGGGCTGATCGAGAAACTGCCTGCCCTCAAGGACCTAGGCATCACCACGATCGAACTGTTGCCGGTTTTCGCCTTTGATCCGGCTGATGCCCCACCAGGGCGTGACAACGTTTGGGGATACAGCCCATTGAGCTGGTTTACCCCGCACCCCGGCTATTGCAGCAGCACGGACCCCCTGCAAAGCCGCCACGACATCCGCCGGATGGTGGCCGCTTGCCATGACGCCGGCTTAGAGGTGTTGCTGGATGTGGTTTACAACCACACCAGCGAAGGCAACCGCCACGGCCCAACCCTGAGCTGGCGTGGCTTGGCAGATCGCAGCTACTACCACCAGAACAAAACAGGGGAATATCTCGACGTGAGCGGATGCGGCAACTCGATCGCCGCGAACCACCCCATCGGTCGTCAGCTCATTCTCGAATCGATGCGCTGCTGGGCGGTGGAACTCGGTGTTGATGGATTCCGCTTTGATCTCGGAATTGAAATGAGTCGAGGCGATCAACTCAAACCCCTCGATCAGCCACCGCTCTTCGAAGCCATCGAATCCGATCCCGAGTTGAGTGATCTCAAGTTGGTGAGTGAGCCCTGGGATTGCGGAGGCCTGTATCGCCTTGAAGACTTCCCCGCCCGTCGGATCGCAACCTGGAACGGTCATTTCCGCGACGGCGTGCGCCGATTCTGGAAAGGCGATGACCACAGCGCATGGACGATGGCGCAACGCTTTCACGGCAGTCCTGATCTGTACAGCGGCAAGCCTGTCAGCATCGGTAAATCGGTGAACTTCATCACGGCCCACGATGGGTTCACCCTTGCGGATCTGGTGAGTTACAACCGCAAGCACAACCTGGCCAACGGCGAAAACAACCGAGACGGCGAGAACCACAACAACAGCTGGAACCATGGTGTGGAGGGCCCCAGCAGCAATCCAGCAGTCCAGCTGTTGCGCAAGCGCCAGCAACGCAACCTGCTGGCCACGCTGCTGTTAGCGCGCGGAGTACCCATGCTGTCGATGGGAGATGAAATCGGCCGCAGCCAAGGCGGCAACAACAACAGCTGGTGCCAGGACAGTCCGCTGGGCTGGATGCCTTGGAATCCAGATCTCTGCGACCTGGAGTTGAAAACATTCCTCCAGCGCCTGCTAACCCTGCGACAGGCCTTGCCCAACCTGATCAATCCTCTTTCGCCTCCTCGCCAGAAGCTCAAACGCCAGCCCCACGACCAAGGAGACCTTTGGCAGCAGTGGCACGGCGTTGAGCTCGGACAGCCCGACTGGGCGGCTTGGTCGCGCACCACAGCAACGAGCTTGCACATGGGAAGTCGCGGCGCTCTGCTCTGGATTGGCTTCAACGCCTACAAAGAGCCTCTGGACTTTGCCTTGCCCGTGCCGGCCTCACCCTGGATGCGCGTGGTCGATACCGCGATGGCCAGCCCTGATGACCTACCAGAAGAGCCCGAACCGTTTGAAGGCGTTGAGATCGAGCTCGACCATCACAGCATGGTGGTGCTGGTAGCTCGCGAAGTGGCCAATGGGCTGAAGTTTTAAGCGGGTGACGGGAATCGAACCCGTGTCATCAGCTTGGAAGGCTGAGGTCTTACCATTACACAACACCCGCACTGGTACATCAGAACTATCCCACTAGGTGGTGAGTTCTGCATCAGTACCCGATCATTATGACGGTCCGCCTGCCCCTTGCCCGCGCGTGACACCGTCTGCAGCATCTTCCGCCGGTTCGCGTCGCCGCTTGATGGTGGCCTACGGGCTTGGTGATGCCGGAACAGGCCTGGCCGCGACCCAGCTGGGCTTCTATTTATTCCCCTTTTTCACCTGTGCCGCCGGCCTGCCGGCGTTCATTGCTGGCTCCTTGCTCACGGTGATCAAGGTCTGGGACGCCCTGAACGACCCACTGATCGGCTGGCTGAGCGATCACACCCAAAGCCGCTGGGGTCCGCGTCTGCCATGGATTCTGAGCGCCGCACTGCCATTGGGTATCAGCCTGGCCGCGATGTGGTGGGTGCCGTCGGGCAATTTGCTCCAGCGCACGGCGTACTACGTGGTGATGGCGGTGTTGCTGATGACCGCGTACACCAGCGTGAATCTTCCCTATGCCGCCCTCTCAACAGAACTCACCACAGACACGGCAATCAGGACACGGCTGAATGCAGCTCGTTTTACCGGTTCGATCCTCGCTGGGCTCAGCGGACTGATCGTGGCTTCCGTCGTCCTGACGGACGGCGGCGGTGGCTACCTGGCCATGGGCCGAATCACAGGCACGATCGCCTCGGTGACCACCCTTCTTTGTTGCTGGGGTCTCGCCCCATACGCCAAGCAAGCGCAACGCCCTGTCCCATCAACGGAACGTCCACTTGAACAACTCAAGCGGGTGATGGCCAACCCGCGCTTTCGGCAAGTATTGGGGTTGTATCTGCTGCTGTGGTTTGGCTTGCAGTTGATGCAGGTGGTGGCCTTGATCTGGTTGGTGCAGGTGGTTCACGTTCCACCGTCGCTCTCAACCTGGATCCTGCTGCCATTTCAGATCGCAGCCCTGTTGGGACTTCAGCTCTGGAGCCTCTTGAGCAACCGAATCGGACGGATCACCACCCTGCGATGGGGCTCCGGGCTTTGGATCGTGGCCTGCCTGCTCTCGATGATCACTCCACCTGTACCCACTGATGCCGGAGCCATTCAGTTGTTACCGCTGGTGGGCTTAATCGCTTTGGTGGGGATCGGTGCCGCAACGGCTTACCTCATTCCTTGGTCACTCTTACCGGATGCGATCGACGCCGATCCCGGCAAACCCGCTGGGCTTTACACCGCCTGGATGGTGTTCGGTCAGAAGCTGATCATCGGCCTCACCATGTCGGTGTTTGGCAGCCTGCTGTCGTTCACCGGTTACATCTCAGCCACAGGCGGCAACTGCAGTGGTGCCCTGAGTTTTATTCAGCAACCCGATTCAGCGTTACTCGCCATTCGCCTTTGCATGGGCCTGCTTCCAGCACTGCTTGTGGTGCTCGGCCTTGCGGTGATGCGAGGCTGGCCCGACCGTGGTGCTCACCTGCAGGCTTCCGCCGGATGACAACTCCCCGCTGGCTGAAACGACTGGGCGCCAGCCTGCTAATCGGCGGACAAGCGCTCACAGCAACGCTGCGGGGGCGAATCAACCGCAGCGACCTCATCGATCAACTGATGGAGGCTGGCCCAGGCAGCCTGTTGATTGTGCTGATCATTGCGGTGGCTGCAGGATCGGTGTTCAACATTCAGGTCGCCGCCGAACTCACCCGCCAAGGAGCGGGCTCCACCGTTGGCGGCATCCTGGCCGTTGGCCTAGCCCGAGAGATTGCACCGCTGTTGACCGCTTGCCTCTTGGCCGGGAAGGTCGCCACCGCCTATGCCGCGCAGCTCGGCACGATGAAGGTGACCGAACAAATCGATGCGATCACGATGCTTCGCACCGANCCNGTGGANTACCTGGTGGTGCCNNGNNTGATNGCCATGGTNGTGATGGCACCGGTGCAGTGCNTNTTCTTNTTNNTNGTGGNNNTNTGGNNNGGCCANNTCACCAGCACNGCNCTCTACAACATNCCNCCNGCNGTGTTCTGGACNTCGGTGCGCACCTGGATGAACNTCGNTGGACCTNCCGTTCAATGNTGGTGAAGGCCCTNGTGTTNGGANTNNTNATCGCCNCNNTNNCCTGCGGCTGGGGNNTNACCACNNNNGGTGGNCCCAAGGAAGTGGGCACNAGCACNACCGGCGCTGTGGTGATGATTCTGATTACCGTTTCGATCNTGGACGTCGTCCTGACCCAAGTTCTATTCGGCTGATGACGGGAACCCCCAAGAGCGTGATCCTCAGCGCTGACCCTCGCCTTCCATTGGTGGTGATGGCCCTTGGCGCGGCGCTGCTACCCCTGCCATGGCATCCCTGGCCAACACTGGTGGTGACCTTATTTGGCCTGTTCCTGCTGATTCAAAGCGTCAGCCTCAAACTGGAATTCGCCGACCAAGCCCTGGTGGTTTGGCAAAACGGCCGGGAACTTCGGCGCTTTCCNTACGACCAGTGGCTGGCCTGGAGGCTGTTCGCCAGCTGGCTACCTGGCCTGTTCTATTTCAGGGAGACCAAAAGCATTCACTTCCTGCCGATCCTGTTCAACCCGAAACAGCTGCGCGAACAACTGGAGCTGAAGGTCGGCAACCTAGAGGCCAAAGGCACGGTATAGGAGCAATCTCCACACNTAAATACCATGATTTCGTGCCTGAGTTGATTTTGGCTGCCTTGAGCTTGCTCTGGGCGCTCCGTCCGCTGGAATAGAGAAACGAGCAAGACCGCCGGCGAGTGCTGCCATGCCTGACGACACTGACCTGACAGCCGAACCGACCGAGACCNCACCAGCTGTCGAGGATGCGACCTCAACAGAGCCATCGGCCTCCGATGCGCTGATCAACCTCGCCCTCAAAGACCTCCAGGCACAACGCGATGCCCTNGAGGCGGAGATCGCCGAGATGACCAGCCGCAAGCAGCAGCTCGAGGACGATCTCAGAACATCCTTTGCAGGCCAGTCGGATGCATTAGCTCGACGCGTCAAAGGCTTCCAGGACTATCTCGGAGGCGCCTTGCAGGACCTCGTGCAATCGGTCGAAAGCCTCGACCTTGTGGTGCAGCCGATGGTGGTGCAGCCCTCGCCCCTGGATGCCCAAGCCACCAACACCCCCAACGCACCNGAACGCGAAGACGCGGCTCCGCCGCCGGCACTCGCCGACACGTTTAAACCCGACGAAGACCTCATCCGCGCAGCCCTGGAGCGGTTTCTCAAACAACCGGATGTCTACGCCGATCCCTGGAATCTGCGTCGCAGCGTTGACGCACGGGACACCGCACTCCTGGAAGACTGGTTCTTCAACCAGGGCGGANGGGGCGCGCAGGCCAGTCGTGGCAGTCGCCCGCGCAACATCCTGGTGGGGGCAGCGCTGGTCGCCATTATTGGCGAGCTCTACGGCGATCAGTTCCAGTGCCTCGTGCTGGCCGGCGGTCCAGAGCGGCTCGGCGAATGGCGCCGTGGCCTGCAGGATGCCCTCGGCCTTGGCCGGGAAGACTTCGGACCCAGCAGCGGAATCGTGCTGTTCGAACGCCCGGAAGCTTTGGTGGAACGGGCTGATCGACTCGAAGAGCGCGGTGAAGTTCCGCTGATCTTGATCGACGCCGCCGAACGCAGCGTGGACATTCCCGTGCTTCAGTTCCCCCTCTGGCTGGCCTTCGCGGCCGGACCGGGTGAACGCTTCGACGACGACGACCTGCTGTGATCCTCACCGCCCTGCTGATCCTGGCGATTGGCTATCTGCTGGGTGCCATGCCCAATGGCTACCTNGCCGGCCGCTGGCTCAAAGGCATCGACTTGCGCCAATGCGGCTCCGGCAGCACCGGCGCCACCAATGTGCTGCGCAACGTGGGCAAAGGCCCAGCCCTGGTGGTGTTCCTGNTCGATGTGGGCAAAGGCGCCNTGGCNGTGNTGNTGGCCAAGCAGGTGGGCCTCAACGACTGGTTGCAAGTGTTGACCGGGCTCGCGGCACTGGCAGGTCACATCTGGCCGGTGTGGCTGGGCTGGAAGGGCGGCAAAGCCGTCGCCACAGGCCTGGGCCTGTTTTTAGGCCTGGCCTGGCCCGTGGGCTTGGCCAGTTTGGGCATTTTTCTGGCTGTGATTTCGATCTTCCGGATCGTGTCGCTCTCCAGCGTGGCAGCGGCGATGGCCCTTCCAGTTCTGATGATGGCCACGGACCAAAACACAGCCTCAATCACTGTGTCTGTGGTGGCGATGTTGCTGGTGCTGTGGCGGCATCGCAGCAACATCGAACGGCTGATCGCCGGCACCGAACCCAAGATTGGCCAAAAGAGCTAAACCGGCTTAAACCCAGGAAGTCCGGCAAACCAAAGCTGTTCAACACCTCGTACGTCCAACCGCCATCGCGGTTATCGAAGGTGCGCTGGCCAAACAGATCGGCATAGATCGCCGGGAAATCGGCATCACTGCTCTCACCCATTGCCATCACCTCCACCTGCAACGCATCGCTTGGGGATTCACTGAGTCCCGCAATCGCATCGAGAGCCTTATTGAGCTGACGCTGCATCTGCTTCCACTGCTTTTGCCCATCCAAGTGCTGTTGCCTGTCATTGAATCGCCGTAGATCTGATCTGGAGTTTTCACATCAATAATCACCTTGCGATGTTGATCCCCTGATCTACCGAGCGCTGATCAAACGAGAATTGGCCGTAATCAACGACATAGCCGTATGTAATCAGATGAACCATTCTGAAGGACATTGTGGACAACATCACGGCACCAAATGGATAGAGATCTTTGATCTTTGGCGAGCTTCAAGCTGCTTTCAACTCCCTCAACTGAGGGATTTAAGAGTCAGGCATCAACTCTGATGATCTACTTCCTTGGGTTGGTCCAAATCGGACATAAAAAGCCAACTAGTGTTGACGATTTAGCTGTTACCGCTAACAGAAACCTCTTCGACAAGAGCGACAGATTGTGAACCTCGCCAGTCGATTTATGCAAGTCAAAAAGATTTCATAGGCATCGCAAATTAATTCAAAACTCGTCAAACTAAGCCACACGATTCAATCTGCAGCATGGCAACCAGCCGCAACATCCCCCGTGTCTTGGGTTCCTTGCTGTTCAGCAGCTTGGGGCTCCTGACCATGGAATTGCTGCGGCCTGCCGCAACAAACGCTCAGAGCTGCACGATCGACCCCTTCGGCGGGGAGGTCTGCTTGCCGACACCAAGTCCCACACCAACGCCGACGCCGAGCCCTTCACCGACTCCGTCTCCACAGCCATCACCAGAACCTGACAAGCCCGACAAGCCAAAGCAACTGGTCATCATTCCGCCCTGCTTCGGGCCATGCACACAATTCCCCCCTGCGCCCCCCTACCGGCAATTCGAAGCGCTCGTCAAGGAAGAGATTGCACCAGAGCCCACGCCAATCCCAACGCCTGAGCTGAGCCCGGTCGAACCGATTCAACCGCTGTGGTTCAAAAGTGATGCCCTCGATGCCGCCGTGGCCGAGAGCTATCTCGAGCAGATGCTCGATCGCTACGAGATGGCCCAGCTCAAAGCAGCTGAGATCGACACCACGAGCGATGGCCTGATCATCACCGTGAATGGAGTGCGCTATCAGGAGGTAGTCGAACCCCATAGTCTGTTGTTCACCAACGAGGTGAATGAGCCCGGCGTGAATGTTTGGGTGCGTGGCTTTGGCGGTGGCAGCAGCAACGGAACCGCCGGCCATCGCTACGCCGACTTCGACAACGGCGGAGCACAGCTCGGCTTCGACATCCCCCTCAGCGATGAAACCCGCATTGGCCTGTTCGGCACCTACGCAGTGATGAACGGCCGTGATGGTTCCCGGGGCAGCTGGGATGCCGATGGTTGGGGTGGTGGTGGCTATGCCGAGTACTGGACACGCGACTTCTACTTACGCGGCATGGTCAGTGCCGGTGGTTACTCCGGAGACCACCGCCGCAAGATCAACGGTGCCACCGCCAAAGGGGACCGCAGCGGCAATTCCTGGACCGGCGTGCTCAACATCGGTGCACCGCTGCACAGCGGTGACTGGATCATCGAACCCCAAGCCCTCCTGAGTTACACCAACACCAGCCTCGACAAGTTCAGCGAACATGGCGCAGACAAGCGCAATCGCCTGCGCTTCCATGAAATGGAAGTCGACCAGGTGGGGAGTGAACTGTCGCTGAAGTTCGCCCATCCCATCCGCAGCGGTGACCGCTCCCTGTTTCTGCCGTCCCTGAGGGTGGGTTGGGCCGCTGACTGGGGCGTTAGTGGTGACCACCAAAAGGTGACCTATCTCGACTCCGGCAAGGGCAGACGTTGGGACGTCAATGGCAATGACGACCATGCCGCCCTGGTGGAACTGGGCCTCGACTACACCACCTTCAACATCAAGGACACCTCGATGGGCATCTACGCCCGTGGTGGAGCGCTGATCTGGGCTGGTGATCGAGGCACCAGCTGGCAGGTGCAAGGGGGTCTGAACTTCAAGTTCTGAGCTCCCCGCAGCAGTAGGCAAACGCAGCACTGGGATCGTCTGATTTGGTGATCGGCCGGCCGATCACCAGCTGGCTCGCCCCAGCAGCGATCGCTTCAGACGGGCCCATCACGCGGGCTTGATCTCCCACGGCAGCGCCTTTGGGGCGAATCCCCGGCGTGACCAACGCGAAAGGTTCGGGGTGCTGGGCCCGCAACGCCGCGGCCTCCAGCGGTGAACAAACGCAGCCGCCGATACCGGCAGTTGCCGACAACTGCGCCAACGCCGGCACCCGTTCAGCAATGCCCTGGGCAATGGAGAGTTCTCGCTGCAGCCGCTGCTCGTCCCAACTGGTGAGCACCGTGACCGCCAACAACGTGGGGGCCGGTAGACCAGCGCCAGCAGCACCGTCCCTCGCCGCAGCTTGCGCCACCTTCAGTGCTTCGCTACCGGCGCACGCATGCACGGTGATCAGCTCAGCTCCCAAGGCCGCTGCCCGCCGGCAAGCACCCGCCATCGTGGCGGGAATATCGTGGAACTTGAGATCAAGGAACACGCGGAGCCCTTGCTCGCGGAACTGGGCCACGACCTGTGGGCCAGCCTGAACGAACAGCTCCAAGCCCACCTTCACCCAGCGCAGATCATCCACCTGTTTGGCGAAGGCCAAGGCCTGCTCTGGGGCCATGCCATCGAGGGCCACGATGATCCGATCGGCTGGATGAAGTGTCGTCATCAGGCCACGAGGCGCCGGAAGGTCTTCTTACCGAGCTGCAGCACCTTGCCCTCCAGCTCAGAGGGGGTGGCGAACTCTTGGTTGGGATCGGTGAGTTTCTCGCCTTCCAAGCGAGCAGCACCGCCCTTGATCTGCCGCCGAGCCTCACTGCTGCTGGCGCAGATCCCCACAGCACTCAACAGATAAAATGCCTTGGCCGGGAAGTTCACGTCAGCCAAGGAGGCCTCCGGCACATCAGCACCGGCATCACCGGTACCGCCCACCAAGGTGGCGGCATCGGCCTGGGCCTTCTCAGCAGCCTCAAAACCATGGCGGCTGGCGGTCACCGCCAAAGCCATCGCCTTTTGTTTGTCGCGGGGGTTGTCCGGTAGTGCCTGTTGATCGAGATCGGTCAACAGGGTCACGTAATCGTTGATCGCTGCATCACCGACCTTCTCGAGCTTGGAATACATCGACAGTGGGTCTTCCTCGAGCCCCACAACGTTGCCGAGGCTCTTGCTCATTTTCTGAACCCCATCGAGGCCCACCAAGATCGGCAACAGCAAACCGAACTGTTTGCCCTGGCCAAAATGGCGCTGCAGATCGCGACCCATCGCCACGTTGAATTTCTGATCGGTGCCACCAAGTTCCACATCGGCATTCACTGCCACCGAGTCGTACCCCTGCAACAACGGGTACAAGAACTCGTGCAACGCAATCGGCGTTCCGCTGCCGTAGCGCTTGGAAAAATCGTCCTTGGCCAGCATTTGGCCAACGGTGCCGGTGCCGAGCAAACCAATCACCGCCGGCAGGTCCATCCCTTCAAGCCATTCGCTGTTGTAGCGAACCTCTAAACGTCCAGGAGTTTCGAAATCGAGCAGGGCCGTCTCCTTCGGCTGGTCCTGTCCCAACTGACGCAGGTAGGTGGAGGCGTTTGCAGCCACCTCATTTTTGGTGAGCTGCACCCGCGTCGCGCTCTTGCCCGTGGGATCACCAATGCGGGCGGTGAAGTCGCCAATGATCAGCACTGCCGTGTGGCCGGCATCCTGAAAGGCCCGCAATTTGCGAAAGAGGATGCTGTGGCCGAGGTGAATATTGCTGCCGGTGGGGTCGATGCCGAGCTTGACGCGCAGAGGCCGTCCGTCTTTGTCCGCCTGTGCGAGCCGTGCTGCGAGGGACTGATCGGCATCCTGGACATCCCCAGCCGGAAACAGATCTGCCATGCCACGCGCCAGCCACTGCGGCAGGGACGGGGAGGACTCCGGCATGGGGACGTTCTGATATGCGCAGAGGATCGTACGAGCCCTGCTCCAGCTCAGGTTCAGCCGGAGGGGGGCAACTCGATCTGAGCCTTCATCCGCTCAAGGGTGGAATTCATCTGCTCGAACATCTGCTCCGGCGTGATGCCGAACTGGCTGAGCTGGGTGCGCAACTGCTCAACGGTGAGCTTGGCCTGAAAATCCTCCGACAGCTCAAAGCGTTTCATGAACACGCGGTAGCGGCCCATCAAATCTTCCATCGTCTCGATGAACTTCTTCTTGCCCTCACGATCGAACTTGCCGTACTCACTGCCGAGCTGCATCAGCTGCTGGTAGTCGCTGAACAGGCGCTTGGCCTCGTCCTGGACGATCTCCGATTCGAAGAAGGCCATGGCATCGACAAACAGTTCTTGAGCAGAATTCTGCAGAGTTTCCGTGGTCCACGGCAGTGCGGTTTCACCCCATGCCCACGATGCAAAACGTGACTGCCCCTCTGTGCTGTGAATTTCACCGCTCAACTCACGGCCATGTGTGACGTGCATGGTCGAAGTCGACCCTGGATCACAGGGAGACGCACGGTGGTCGCCTCCGACGATCGGGTGTTGATCACCGGCCTGGTGCATTTCTTCGATGGCAGCGGTCCGCTGATCGGAGCAGCCACCACCGAAACCGAAGCACTGAGCTGCCTGAACCAAGGGGCGGCGGATCTGCTGGTGTGCAGTTATGAGCTCGATCAAGGAGGCGACGGGGCGTCATTGGTCGCGAAGGCCAAGGCGACCCACCCAAAGCTCAAGTGCCTGATGCTGATCCGCAGGCCACTTCTCAGCACAATCCAGGCGGCCATTGCCGCTGGCTGTGATGGTCTTTGCAGCCATGAACGGATTGGCAACGGAGGGCTACTCAGCGTTCTGCAGGCGATGGACAGCGATGGCAGCCATCTCGATCCACTGATCACAGGGGTGCTGCAACACCACCACAACCACCGCTCAGGCCCGAGCCCATTGACGGATCGGCTCAGCATTCGTGAAGAGGACGTGCTCCATGGCCTCTGCCGAGGCCTGAGCAATGCGGAGATCGCCGACCAACTGCAACTCTCGGTCGACACGATCAAACATGTGGTGAGCAGCTTGTTGCGCAAGCTCGAGGCCCGAGACCGCACCCAAGCCGTGCTGATCGCTTTTCAACGTGATCTGGTCTCCCCACCAGCGCCCATTCCCCGCTGGAAGAGCTGACGAGAAGACGCGATGGTGGAGTGATCCAGTGCCCAGGCCGAATGATTCGCCGCATCACCAGCAGCCAGATCAGCACCGGACTTCTGTGTGGCCTCACGATCATCCTGATCGGACTGACCCAGCGCCCAGCGATCGCTCAGGACGAGCGCAGCACTGCGTTGGTGACGATCGCGGAAGCAAATGCTGAATGCCTGAGCACCGCAGGAGGAATGCCACAGGAGAAGGCCTCATCGATCGCAGATCGGTTTCTCGACGCCAAGGCCGTCGCTCCCGCCATGCGACAGGCAATCAGGAGCAGTCGCGACTTCGGGACCCTGAAGGCCGAGTACATCAAGCAGCAAGGCGGCTGCGACGAGCTGGTGAACGCATTGCGGAAGTGACGTGATCCTCAGGTCTCGTTAAGGTCAGCCCACTTCTGCTGTGCCAAATGCCTCGCAGCCACTGGTTGGATCCCCTGGCCAGGCGGGTGCTTGAGGCCACCGGTCAGATCCCTCGCAAGCCGACACCCTCTGAATTACGGCCATCGGTTGCAGTGCCAGAACCACCGAGTTGGACGATCGACGTCAACCGTGCCTCGGAAACCGAATGGCAACAGCTCCCTGGTTGCAGCCAAGACATGGCAGTTCTCCTGGTAAGGCTCCAGCGTGGCGGCGTGCAATTCGCCTCAGCAGAGGATCTCATTCGCTTGCTGGAGCTGCCCTCCGATCTGGCCAGGCTCTGGCAACCCCACCTGATCTTCCACTGGTACGGGGATGCTCCACCTGAGCCTGAGACCATCTCGCTCGATCTCAACAATGCGGCACCAGCAGAGCTGCAATCACTGGATTGGCCCGAGCAACGACTGCAGGGCTTCTTGCGTGAACGGCGCTTGCAAAGCTTTCGGGATCTCGCCGACCTTCAAGAGCGCTTGGCTCTTCCAGCCGATGCCATTGAAGCCCTGATTGGGAGGGTTTGCTTCAAGGCACGGCGCCCCAGCCCGTCGTTACCCCCACGTCGGGGGTAGTCGTGCAGGGCAATCTCTTCAATGGCGAGCCCCTCTCTGCCACACCAACACCAGACCTTCCCCTTCAGCCACTGCAGTTGCGGGCCTGGCAACAGCGCATCCACGACCATCAGGCCGCCCTCTTCCGAGGCGATCGGCCAACCAACTCCCAGGGCGATCTGTTTGCCAATGCCTCTCAAGATCCAGCCACGGGTCTTGATCCGATGGCACTCACCCCTTTACCCCTCACCTTCTGGCGTTGGCCCGATAGTCCCCATCAAGGGCCTGCCATCTACTTAGTGCTCGATCGTCCCAGCGACCTGGATCAGCCGCTGCTGCTGTATGTCGGTGAAACGGGGGCTGCCGATCGGCGCTGGAAAGGTGACCACGACTGCAAGGCCTACCTCTCTGCCTATGGGGAAGCCTTGCAGCGCTGTGGCCTGCCACATCAACTCAGCATCCGCTTTTGCACCGATGCGCCCAGCGACACGCGGGCCCGACGCCGCATGGAACAACAGTTGATCCAGCGCTGGCAACCTCCGTTCAACAAGGAAACCCGTCAACGCTGGGCGACGCCCTTCACCGCAGACGTCTAAATCCAAAGGTCGTGACGGCTCTCGCTACGCTCAACCCTCAGACACGCAGCACCGATGCGGCTTTCCCTCTCCTCCGCTGATTTGCAGGCTTGGAACGGTGATGTGCTGGTGGTCGGCCTGCTTGAGGGTGATGCCGCTGGCACCATCACACAGCTAGAGCAGCGCTTCCCCGGCCTGAAGGCCGCCCTCGACGCCCAAGAGTTCAAGGGCAAAGCCAGCGAGCAAGTGGTGCTGACACCACTTGCAACGGCCCCCGCCAAAGTTGCCGTGTTGGGCATGGGCAAGGCCGAACAACTCGATCTCGATGGACTGCGGCTGGCGTCAGCCCGTGCTGCAAAAACAGCCGTTGGACGCACTGGACGGCTGGGCTTGCTGTTGCCCTGGGACGGACTGGACCCTGCTGGAGCTGCCCGTAGCAGTGCTGAAGCGGTTCAACTCTCTCTTTACAAGGATCAACGCTTCCGCAAAGACACGGAGCCAAGGCGGGTGCCGGACGCGTTGGAGCTGATTGGTCTTCCCAGCAGCGCTGGCGCCGCTTTAGAGCCTGTGGCTGCCACGTGTGCCGGGGTTGAGCTAGCCCGTGAACTCGTGGCGGCACCACCCAACGTCGTCACGCCGTCCGCCCTCGCGGAAACTGCCGCTGAGCTAGCCCGCGACTATGGACTTGAGCTCACCGTGCTGGAACGTTCCGATTGCGAAGCGCGGGGAATGGGGGCTTACCTGGCCGTCAGCCAGGGTTCCGACCTTCCACCCAAATTCATCCATCTGATCTATCGCCCAGCTGGTCCTGTAACGCGGCGCTTGGCCCTCGTCGGCAAAGGCCTGACCTTCGATTCCGGCGGATACAACCTCAAGGTTGGTGCGGCTCAGATCGACATGATGAAGTTCGACATGGGGGGCAGCGCGTCCGTCTTCGGCGCCATGCGCGCCATTGCCGAACTGAAACCCGCCGGCGTGGAAGTTCACATGGTGGTGGCCTCCTGCGAAAACATGGTCAATGGTTCAGCGGTGCATCCCGGCGACATCGTCACAGCCGCCAATGGGACCACCATCGAGATCAACAACACCGACGCAGAGGGCCGACTCACCCTCGCGGATGCCCTGCTCTATGCCTGTGAGCAAAAGCCAGATGCAGTGGTCGACCTCGCCACCCTCACCGGTGCTTGCGTGATCGCCCTTGGCGACGAGATGGCTGGGTTCTGGAGCAACAACGAGGACCTCGCCTCTGCATTGGAGCATTCAGCGAAAGCCGGCGGTGAAGGGCTTTGGCGGATGCCCCTGCGGCAGTCCTACCGAGACGGTCTGAAATCCCTGCTGGCCGACATGAAGAACACCGGACCTCGAGCTGGAGGGTCCATTACCGCCGCTCTGTTCCTCAAAGAGTTCATCAGCGACGACACAGCCTGGGCGCACATCGACATCGCTGGTCCTGTTTGGAGCGACAAAGGGAAGGGGCTGAACCCCGCAGGAGCCACTGGTTATGGGGTTCGCACCCTGGTGAACTGGGTCTGCGACCAGGCCTCTTAAACGATGAGTAATTCACCTGTCCGTTGGTATCTCAAAGCCCAACTGGGCGTGCTCCTCCTCCCCGTTGGACTTTGCCTGTTCGGCGAAGCGGTCAGCCGTCGGGTGCTTCAGCTTCTTGGGAAAAATGCTGGGCCGTGGTTTTGGTACGGCACCCTCAGCTTGATCTGCATCAATGCCGGCATCGGCTTGATGATTGAAAGCGGCATGACCAAGGGATTCCCTGGTCGCAACAAGCGCTCAAAGGAGAATCCGCCCTCTTAGGACGCCACAGCGTGGAGAACTGATTCCTGCTTCGAAGGAGTTTCTAGGGCGTGGATCTGCCAACGGGCACGATCTGAACAAGACTTCAGTACGCGGTCCAAATCGTCCGACGCATGCTTTGGCGAAGGATAAGGACCAATGTGACGGGTACCAAGACCATCTCGAATGGTCAGCAAATACATACACCTCTCTCGTCGAACTTGATCATCGTAAGCAGGGTTTAACGGTGCCCGAAAAGCCGTAAAGCCGTATGTTCACTGAGAACTTTCTGAATACACTGTTGTAAGCGCTTAATCTTTTAAACAGATTATGGGCCAAATATTTAAGGTTTTAATTCGATTTAGGGCTGTGACCAGCCGGCATTGGTTCGCGCATTGTCGTCCCAAACAGCATCAAGGCGTCGGTCTCGACCACAGCTGAAGCGATAGAAGTTGTACTTGAGTTCGTTGTTTTCGGCGTAATTCTGGTGATAGCCCTCAGCAGGCCAGAAACGAGACCTTTCCCGCAGCTCCACCTTGATCTCGGAACGAGGAACACCGAGTTCGGCAGCGGCCAACGCAGCACTGCGCTCAGCTGCACGGGCCTGGTCCTCGCCAGCGGTGAAGATCACTGGACGATAAGAATCGCCGCGATCGCAAAACTGTCCGCCGCCATCGAGGGGATCGACATTCCGCCAATAACTCCGGAGTAAATCGCCGTAGGAGATCACATCCGGATCGAAGCGCACCTCGACTGATTCCTGATGTCCGGTGCGTTCCCCACTGACCTGCTGGTAGGTGGGCTGATCCACATGACCACCGCTGTAGCCACTGGTTGCCTCCGCTACGCCTGGCAAATGCTCGAGATCATGCTCGAGGCACCAAAAACATCCACCAGCGAACACCGCTGTCTCCGGCTCTGCTGCCAAAACAGAACCAGGGCCGACCAACACCAGGGCCAAGAGAAGAACGAACGCCGAGAGCGAAGCTTTCATTGCATCACCTGATCAAGAATGGCCCGGGCCGCGCGGGTTGTGACACCCGGTTCGCCCAATGTTGTACGAAGACGGTCATAGCCAGCCAGCATCCGCTGCCGAGCCTCACCGACCTGAAGAAGAGGGAGTGCTTCCGCCACCAGGGCGTCAGCCGTGAGTTGATCTTGAAGCAGTTCTGGCACCAGCCGTTCCTTGAGAAGCAGGTTCACCGGGGAGATGTGATCCACCTGAAAACGCAGCACATGGCGGGCAACAAAAGCCGTCAGACCACTGACCCGATAGCCCACGACCTGCGGAACACCCTGGAGGGCCAGCTCAAGATTCACCGTTCCCGATTTACCAAGAGCAAGGTCCGCTGCGGCACAGAACTGCGTTTTCAACCCATCAGCCTCATCTGCTGGAATCACCCGACCACTCCGCACGCCAGCGCTATTGAGGGCCTTCGCCAAGGGTTCTTCAAAAGCAGGCAGACCTGCAGGCACCAGCACTTCCAAGTCAGGATGCTGTTGTTGCAATCGCGCAGCCGCTTCGGCCAGCGAAGGCATCAAGTAGCGCAGCTCCTGCGGACGGGACGCCGGTAAAAGCAAGAGCACAGGCGCCTCTGCTGGCAACCCCAGAGCCGCCTTGGACGCCGCCTTCTGCGGCAGGTTCTGATAGCTATCGAGCAGAGGGTGTCCCACCCAATCCACCGACGCCCCCTGTTCGGCATAAAACGCCGCTTCAGCGGGAAAGATCGCCAGGATCTGATCGGTAAAACCAAGCAGCTGTGTTGTGCTGCCCTCGCCAAAGCGCCAAGCCCATTCCTGGGGAGCGATGTAATAAGTAATCGGCAGCTTTGGCTGACGGGCACGCAAGCGTCGACCGAGGCGGACGTTCGCGCCCACGTAGTCGATTAACACCGCTCCATCGGGCGGACGCCGTTCGAGCAAGCGATCCACCTTTGCCTGCAAGCGCAACGTCGGAAGGATCAAGGGCACGGCCTCCCAAAGACCGATTGCTCCCATTGGAGCGGTATCTGCCAAAAGCTCCGCACCCGCGGCCTCCATCCGAGACCCACCCAGGGCGAGAATCTCAAGCTCGATCTCTCGGGCCTTCGCTTCACGATGCAAGGCCTCGATCAACAGGCTGCCCTGCAGATCACCGGAAACCTCACCGGTGCTGATCAGCAGCCGAACCATCAGCGGCCACCCAGGGCAGGAAGTGGTCCACGACGCCGTGGTCCGATGGAAGCCTCAAGGAACTGGCAGAGATGCTCGGCGGCCGGCAGCAACGTTTGCTGGCGCGCTTGCTTCAACCCCTCTGCGATCACTAAATCGGAGCGATACAGCAACGTCCAGATCTCTTGGAGTTGTTTGAACTCAGCTCCGTCGTGACGGGAAGCAAGACCACTACGCCGCAGGCCGACCTTGTTGAGTCCACGAACACGGCCGGGATGTCCCTCAACGAGGCAATAGGGCGGCACATCGCGATCCACCCGGGTCATCCCACCCACCATGGCCATCCCACCGATATGAACGAACTGATGGACCCCCAAACAACCACCCACAACGGCGCGGTCTTCGATCACCACATGGCCAGCCACCTGGATGCCGTTTGACATCACGATGTTGTTGCCAAGCTCACAGTTATGACCGAGGTGGCAATAGGCCATCAACAAGTTGTTGTTGCCAACAACGGTGCGTTCACCCTCTTCGGTGGCGCGATTGATCGTGACGCACTCCCGAAGGGTGTTGCCATCACCGATCACCACTTCGGTATCTGCGCCGCGATATTTCAGATCCTGCGGCTCCAGGCCGAGACAAGCCCCAGGGAACACCTTGTTGTCGCGCCCAAGGGTCAAGCGGCCCTCCAGCACAGCATTAGGGCCAATCCAGGTGTTCGCACCGATCACAACATCTGGACCAATCACGGCACCAGGTCCGATCACAACCCCAGCTGCCAGCTCGGCCTTGGGATCAACGACGGCATTGGGATGGATTTCGATGGATGGATCCACGTGCATTCCTTCCGTCATTCCCTCAATCCACAAGGGAGAACATCAGGTCTCCCGAACACACCAACTCGCCATCCACTTTGGCCTCGGCTTTCACCTTGCCGAAGCGCTTGCGCTTGAGGCTGGTGAGCGTGCAGTGAATGACAATCTGATCACCAGGAACGACAGGACGGCGAAACCGCACCCCGTCGATCCCAGCAAACACGAACAACCCTTTGGGTAGATCAGGCATCTGGGTCACGATCAAGCCGCCAACCTGAGCCATGGCCTCAACAATCAAAACCCCAGGCATCAGTGGCCGTTCGGGGAAGTGCCCCTGAAATTGGGGCTCATTCATCGTGACGTTCTTGATCGCCGTTGCCGACACACCTGGGTCATGGGCGATGACCCGATCCACCAACGCAAAGGGATAGCGGTGGGGGAGAAGACCGGCGATCTGTTCGCTGGTGAGAAGAATCTCCGGTGCAGTCGATTCGGTCAAAACGGTCGAAACAATCAGGCGAGCTGAAGGGCGGAGGCAAGATCGGTGTGAAGGCCATGGGACCCCCGATACACCAACACCTGTGCCTGAGGGAATCCCACCAAGGCAAGATCGCCGATCAGGTCAAGCAGCTTATGGCGCACCGGTTCATCCGCAAAACGAAGCGGAGGATTGACCCAGTGATCGCCATCACACACCAACGCGTTATCCAAGGCACCGCCTTGAATCAGGCCAGCCGCACGCAGCTGATCAACTTGATCACGGAAGCCAAAGGTTCGTGCTGGAGCGATCTCATCCACAAAACTCTGCGGAGTTAACGCAATCGAGAACTGCTGCCGTCCGATGGCGGGCTGTGGAAAATCGATCACACCGATCAGCTGAAACTGGTCAGACGGCGTTGCCGTGATCACACTGCCGCCTCGATGCCGCACCACAGGTCCCTCCAGCACTGGTGCAGACGGACGCGGGGTGGAGGTGCCCTCAAGGCCGACCTCAGCAATGGCCTCAACCCAGCCCAGAGCAGAACCATCTAGCAGAGGAACTTCATCTCCCCCAAGCTCGATTTCGGCATGGCTCACGCCACAGCCCGCCAACGCTGCAAGGAGATGTTCCACAGTGGCCACCCGTCTCTCGCCCAGATCCAACGTGGTGCAGAGCTGGCTATCGCGAACCTGGTCTGGGGCGAGACGAATCGGCTCCGCCACATCAGAAAAGCGGATGTAAAAGCCTGGACGGTCCGTAGGCCGCAGGGTCACCGTGGAGGACTGGCCGCTATGCAGGCCAACTCCATGTCTGGAAACAGGGTTGGCCAGAGTCCAACTCTCGGAGTAACTCTTCGGCCAAATGGTCACTAGAACTTCCAGCCCACACCGAGATTGAACCGCCAGTCGGTCGAGAAGTCCTTGCTTGCGACTTCCAGGCGCAGGGGACCCACCGGAGTTGTCACGATCACACCCGTACCCACGGAGATACCAGAACCGTCCTTGTCCAACAACAGGCCGGGCTTGCCAGGGACATCTTTCTGGGTGCCGAAGTCGGTGCCTGCATCGACGAACAACTCGCCAGCAAACACGCTGATGATCGGGAATCTGTACTCAATGGTGATTTCACCGAAGCCCTTGGCGACGGCCATGTCGCAGTCATACCAACCGCGAATGGAGTTGGAGCCACCCATACAGAAGGCTTCGTAGGGGGGAGCATCACCCAGCAGTTTTCCGCCTTTGACCTGCACACCGATCGCCTGCGGACAATCAGCTTCTTCGCCTGGCTTAGGACGGCAACCCTTATGAATTTTCAGCCAGTTCACCGGGAAGAACTGGGTGTAACTGGCCCGGAAGCGGTTGAACGTTGGCGAATCCTCATTGATCCCAACGAACTGCTCAGTACTGACACTGAAGAAGTTGCCGCTCGTGGGGTTCCGGCCGTCATTGAGCGTGTTGTAGGTCGTCGCGAAACGAATCCCGACGAGGTCGTTGCTGTCGGCACAGTTGTAAGCGATGCAGATCACATCACTGTTTTTGACCTTGCCGCGCTTGAAGTTGTTCGTTGACACCCCATAAGGGCGCGTCTCGGCAGAGAAGTTGATCGGGCGAATGTTGGCGAAGGACATCCCCACCAGTGCCGACCAAGGGGTCTGCTTGAACGGATCACCACCATTGAGGGGGCGAGAGAAAGAGAAGTTGCCGCCGACTTTTCTCAGCGCGATCGATTCACCTTCGTATTCGAACCAGCTCTTGTCAGGGAACGCATCGAGAGCCTTGCTTACAGAACTGAATTTCCGATTAGCTGGATTGTTGCTGTTGCGGACGTTGTAGGCATTGCGATTGCCATTGTCCTCATAATCCTCAACCGTTCGGATGTTGCCGTTTTTCTCACTCTGAAAAACCTGAGGAACCTGTTGGCTGAGGAACACCGAGCCACGGAAGGAGGTGCGGTGGGAATCGCCGTAGATCCAAGGATCCGTGAAATTGAGGTTTGCTAAGCCGCCGTACTGGCCGTACGTGATGTTCAAACCTGCATTCCAGGCTCGCCCGAACAGGTTGGTGTCCTGCAGCTGAACCTGACCAAATACACCCTGACCTTGGCTGTAACCGATGCCACCGGAAAGCTGGCCGGTGGATTGCTCGATGATGCCGAGCACGATGGAAACATCACCCGGTTGGTCCGGATTCGGACGCAGCGTCACCTTGACGTCACTGAACAACTGCGTGCCGTACAGCCGCTTGATATCGGCTTCCAACTTGTTGCGGTTGAACGGGTCGCCGGGCTTAATCGAAATTTCCCGCGTCACCACCCATGGCTTGGTTTTACCGCCGATCGGATTGCCATTCTCATCGGTGTTTTCCCCTTCCTTATTGAGGAAAGTCACCTCAACACCGGTCACCGTTCCCTGGGTGAGGCTCAAGGTGACCACCCCATCGGGGCTCACACGCTCTGGACCACTGACGCGTGCTAGAGAAAATCCCTGATCAGCAAACCAGGTCTGCAACGACTTCATCCGCTGCTGCAAGTCGCGCAGATTCAGGGTGCGGCCGTAATCCGAGGCAAACGTGTCCTCGATCACCGAATCGGGCAGCTGTTCTGACGGCGGGGCGAGCTGAACCTTGCTCAACTTGGGGAAGGGCTCAACTTGAACAATCAGCTGAACGCCCAAAGCGCCATCGACTGGGGTGATACGCGCATCCGAGAACCAACCGGTGGCTTGGATGGCATTCAGATCTCGCTGAAGATCATTACGGGTGACCCGATTGCCCGGCCGCACCGACATGGCCTCATAGGCCGCAATTTGGAGACGTTCTTCCTCTGGATGGCCTTGAAGCCCCTCAATCAAGACCTCTGAAATCAGCACCCTGGGCTCTTCAACCGGAGCAACGGACTCCACAACGGGCTCCTCAGCCTCTGCAGCGGTGGGTGTTTCTTGAGCCAGGAGAGGGCTTCCGATCAAAGGAAGACCGACCATCAGGCCGAGAACACCCGTCCGTACATTGACCTTGGAGCGGCGTGAAGAACGTCGGGTCATCGGGTGGATTTTGGGCTGATGCCCCAAAAACGTGCGCTGACCCTACAGGCAGTTGCGGGGGTCGGTGCATACGCCTTGGACCCGTTTGAGGACCTCCCCGTAGGCCTCCATCACACCGCCAAGATCCTTACGGAATCGATCCTTGTCGAGAATGCGATCGCTTTGATCGCTCTTGCGACGGTCCCAGAGGCGGCAGGTATCAGGGCTGATCTCATCTGCCAGCAACAGTTGGCCGGTCGTGCTCACGCCGAGCTCCAGCTTGAAATCCACCAGTGTCAGGTCAACAGAGGCAAACAACGGCGTGAGAACCGCGTTCACGCGACGCGCCAAATCTTCAATGGCTGACAGACGTTCGGCATCGACAAGCCCCAGCAGTCGCACCCGGGCTTCGGTCAACAAAGGATCACCAAAGTCATCGTCCTTGTAATAGAGATCCAACAGCGCTGGATCAATCGTGGTGCCCTCAGCAATCGGAGCCTGACGACACAGGGAGCCAGTGGCGATGTTGCGCAACACCACCTCGATCGGGATGATTTCAACCCGTTGCACGACCATCCAGGTCTCCGAAGCCAAGCCGAGGTAGTGGGTGGGAATGCCCGCAGCCTCCAAGGCTTCAAACAACCGGGCCGATATCTGACAGTTCAGTCGCCCCTTGTCGTCGAGCTGCGCACGCTTCTGTGCATTGAAGGCGGTGGCATCGTTTTTGAATTCCACCAGCACACGGTCAGGCTGATCGGAGGCAAAGACGCGCTTGGCCTTGCCTTCGTACAGCAGCTCTCCGTGGTCAGGCCTCATGGTGAGGGTGCAGATGATGGTTCTCCTACCCCAGCATGACCACCCGGGTCGCGAGGAGAACGCGGCAATCCGTCGATGGCACCGCTCCCCTCGAGCTGCCAGCGGCCATAACGATCATCGAGTTGTGCCGTCAGCTGCAGTAGACGTTCACGGGGTCGTGCACCATCGCCGCCCGCCGCCAGTTGCAACTTCAGTTGAAGCTGCAACAACGCGATGGCCTGCCCCCAGGCCTTGGCATCAGCCGCCCGTTCAAGAGCCTGTTCGAGCAACTGGTCTGCCTGCTCTGGATCCTCAGTCGCAATGAACTCAGCCGCCCGGCCCAGCCGCTCTACGCCGACCCGGCCTCCAGCACGACCAAGCAACAACACCGCAGCAGCATCAAGCGGTTCGCCTGCAGCAGCCTGGTGGTAGGCCAACTGATCCAGGCCGTTGCGTTGGACGGGCAGCTGCTCTTGCTCGAGAGCCGAAATATCGCCATCCACCAGGCGCCTCAGAGCCAGAGCAGCCCTGGGGTGATCAAGAGCTGCTGCCGCAGCCTCCCATCGCAACAACAACCAATCGCGGCGTTCCTCTCGATTCGGTCCGTAGCGACTCAAAACCTGAAAAGCACTCTCAGGAGCACCACAGGCCATGAGCGCACGGGCATTGGCCAGGACAATCTCCAAGCTGTTCGGATGGGGATGAAGCTCGAGCAGGCGGTTGCGCAGCACCTCCTGCTGGAGGGTCTCACCCTGTTGCCGCGCGGTGAGACAGGCCTGTTGCAGAGAGGCCAAATCCACGGACGACGCGGGCACAGCCGTCGTCGCCATGGACAGCAACAACGGCAGTGGCTGGAACCCCATGACGGTCTGCGTTCTACAAAGGAAACCTAAGTGGCTTGTCCGATCCAGCCTGTAACCATGGCCATCTCGCCCACCCGTCCCTCAAACCTTCCCAAACTCCAGCGCGTTCTCGTTGTCGGCGGTGGCGGCCGTGAACACGCCCTCGCCTGGGCACTCCAGCGCTGCCCAGAGATCGAAGCGGTCTGGATCAGCCCCGGGAACGGCGGAACCAACAGTCCTGGAGCAGGGATCTCTGCCATTGCAATCGCAGAAACAGACAGCGCTGCGTTGATCGCCCATTGCCAAGCCGAAGCCATTGATCTTGTGGTGATCGGACCAGAAGCACCGCTAGCCGCTGGGGTGGCCGATGACCTGCGTGAGAGCGGCTTAGCCGTGTTCGGGCCCTCTGCGACAGGCGCACAACTCGAAGCAAGCAAGGCTTGGTCCAAGCAACTGATGCGGGACGCCAACATCCCGACCGCCGGTCACTGGTCCGTCAGCAATGAAGCGGACGCACTGAAGGTGCTCAACACCGTCGATCGACCGTTGGTCGTGAAGGCCGATGGCTTGGCCGCGGGCAAAGGCGTCACCGTGGCCGACACGGTGGAGCAAGCCGCAGCAGCCATCCAGGATGCCTTCGGCGGACGATTCGGAAGTGCTGGCTCACAACTCGTTCTGGAAGAACGGTTGGACGGACCCGAGGTGTCGGTGTTCGCACTGTGCGATGGCGAACGGATGGTTGTGCTGCCACCAGCCCAGGACCACAAACGACTGGAAGACGGCGATCGAGGCCCCAACACCGGCGGCATGGGCGCCTATGCCCCAGCCCCCCTGCTCAGCGAAGAAGGGCTCGACACAGTGCGACGCACCGTGCTGGAACCAACCCTGCAGGCCCTCAAAGAACGGGGGATCGACTACCGCGGTGTGATCTACGCGGGCTTGATGCTCACAGCCACAGGTCCTCAGGTGATCGAATTCAACTGCCGCTTCGGCGATCCCGAATGCCAAACCCTGATGCCACTGCTGGGCCCTGAACTTGCCCGGGTCCTGCAGGCCTGTGCGATCGGTCGCCTCGATCTAGCACCTGCCCTCACGATCAAACCGCAGTGCAGTGCCTGCGTTGTCGCGGCTGCAAGCGGCTACCCAGAGTCCCCTCGCAAGGGAGATCCCATCACCATTGACCTGCCTGTCAGCCAGACCCGACAGCTGTTTCATGCCGGAACCCGCCGGGAAGAATCCGGTGTCCTGGTCAGTTCCGGAGGGCGGGTTCTTGCTGTGATCGCCCAGGCAGATGATTTTGATGCTGCGTTCTCCGCGGCCTACAGCGACCTGGAACGCGTGAGCTTCGAAGGAATCACTTACCGTCGCGATATCGGACATCAAGTGCGTTCCAGTTGATGACTTCTCCGGCCACCGCCGACTGGGCACTTCCACAGCACAACGGACCTGATCCGGAGAATCCCAACCTCTGGCAGCGAATCATCAGCTGGTGGGCTGAATTCAGCCTGCAAACCAAGTTGCTGGCAGTGGCCACGTTGGTGGTGAGCCTGATGATGACGGGCATCACGTTTTTTGCCCTCAATGGCATTCAGCGTGATGCCGTGATGAATGACACGCGCTACGCCCGCGATCTCGGGCTGTTGCTCGCTGGCAATGTCAGCGAACTGGTGGCGCAGGGACAAGACAGAGAATTGGCCAACGTCGCCGAGAAGTTCTGGCGATCCAGTCGCAGCGTTCGCTACATCTTCTTCGCCGATCCCGACGGCGTCATTTATCTCGGTATCCCAATCAGTGCAACGCCCCAGGGAGGAGAAAGCGAACTACGCCTGAACCGGCGCCTTGAGCTCCCCGATGAACTCAAACGGCGACCGCAAAATCCGCTGGTGCGGCAGCACCTCACACCGCAAGGCACCGTGACCGATGTCTTCGTGCCCCTGATCAAAAACGGGCAGTACTACGGGGTCCTGGGTCTGGGAGTTAATCCGAATGAAACCGCCCTAGCCAGTGCAGCCCTCACCCGTGAGGTCACGGTGGCCGTGTTCATTTCGATCTGGATTCTTGTGATCCTCGGCGCGGTGTTCAACGCGCTGACCATCACACGTCCTGTCAAGGAGCTGCTACGAGGAGTGCGCTCAGTGGCCTCGGGAAATTTCGAAGCCAGGATCGACCTTCCAGTGGGCGGCGAACTGGGTGAACTGTTAACAGGTTTCAATGCCATGGCCTCCCAGCTGGAGGCCTATGACGAAGCCAACATCGAGGAACTCACGGCTGCACAGGTCAAACAGCAGTCGCTGATCGCCACCATGGCCGACGGTGCCATTCTGCTCGACTCCGATGGCCGCGTGGTTCTGGCCAACCCCACCGCCCGGCGCCTGTTCCGTTGGGAAGGGCGAAATCTCGAGGGCTGCGAACTGGTTGAAGAGCTCCCAGAACTGTTGGCGATCGAAGTGCACGGGCCTCTCGATGCGTTGCTTGGTGGCAGTGCAGACAGCGAAGACCTTCGTTGCAGCGTTGGCGATCCCGCTCGAACGCTGCGCATCGTTTTGCAGTCCGTCCGTGATGTCAGCGGTGAAAGCCTGAAGGGAATCGCCGTCACCATTCAGGACCTCACCCGTGAGGTTGAGCTGAACGCAGCCCAGAGCCGGTTCATCAGCAATGTCTCCCATGAATTGAGAACACCGCTGTTCAACATCAAGAGCTACGTGGAAACACTTCACGATCTCGGTGATCAGCTAACTGAAGAGGAAAAACGAGAATTTCTTGGCGTCGCCAACGATGAAACCGATCGCCTCACCCGCTTGGTGAACGACGTTCTCGACCTCTCACGGCTCGAGTCAGGTCGAACGGTGCAATTCGAATCGATGAATCTGCGTCCGGCGATGGAACAAACCTTGCGCACCTATCGGCTCAACGCCGAGGACAAGGGCGTTGCTCTGGAGCTTGATGTTGATCCGGATCTCCCCGACGTCCTGGGCAATTGGGATCTACTGCTGCAGGTGCTCGACAACCTCGTGGGCAATGCCTTGAAGTTCAGCCGCACCGGTGGTCGGCTCGCACTCAGGGCTTACACCTGGCCTGATAGCTGTTGGATGCCGACTCCTTCAGCAGATGCCGACGCCGGACCCAGCTGCCGATTGGTGTCTCCTCTCCCCAGGCTGCGCGTCGAAATTTCCGACACCGGCTGTGGAATCAGCCAACCCGACCAGGATCGGATTTTCGACCGCTTCTTTCGCGTCGAAAACGCCGTGCACACCGAAGTCGGCACTGGGCTAGGCCTTTCGATCGTGCGCGGAATCCTCGAAAAGCACGGTGCCCAAGTCACGATGGCGAGTGAACTCGAAATCGGGACAACCTTCTGGTTCGACCTGCCTCTTGAGCAATCCGATGCCGACGAATTGCAATTGCGGGCCGAGCGGCGCTCAGAAATGGATGCCGTGATCTGAAGGGACGGANCAGCGAAGGCTCAGTCTTCAGAAGAAACGCCACGGGCAATTCTGGACAACTCACTGCGTTCATCGGTGGTCACCCGATGGGGAACTCCAGAAATAATCCGCTCGAAATTCGAGAAGGAGTCTTTGATCTGCGGGCCATTCCCGGTGATGACAAATTCACGAATGCGTTTGTCATGCCAAGAACCACGCATTTTGAACACGTTCAGTGCCCTGGCCATCTCCCCACGAATCTCCACGTACTGCAGCATCAAGATCGTGTCAGTGATGGTGGAGATATGAGAATCGGTAATGGAGTGGCTNCCCATGAACTCCTCAGAGGTGTTCGTAAAGAATCCAGCGATCTCTTCTTGTTTGGCATAGCCGGTGACACCAATCACAAATTGGCGGAAGGCGTTATGGCTGACGCCACGGGCGAGAGCTGACAAGGAATCAATCGCCATCCTGGANGGCTTGAACTGACTGATCTCGGTTTTGATGATCTGGAGATGATCTTCCAGACCGGTCGATTCCGGATAGGCACAGATGATCTTCAGNAGACCGTCTTGCTCCATCTGTTCGAAATCAATGCCCCAACTGGTGGCATTGCGNAGGAGCTGAGCGCGTGATTCCTCGTAAGCAAAGAGGATCGCTCGTTCTTTGTTCCGNCAGGCNTCCTCAATGAACTTGGANACCAACAGGGTTTTGCCTGTGCCTGTGGCACCTGTCGCCAAAATGATCGAATCTTTGAAAAAGCCACCACCACACATTTCATCGAGGGTGGGTACACCAGAACTGACCCGCACGTTGGAGGAACGCTGCGTCAATCGCATCGCACCAAGCGGGAAAATGCTCACCCCGTGCGTTCCCATCGTGAACGGGAACTCGCCTTTCATATGGGTCGTGCCNCGAAGCTTGAGGATCTCAACGGTGCGNCGACGACGCTCNCCNTCGAGCACGTTGCGNAGAATCACCACGTTGTCGGAGACAAATTCCTCAACGCCGTAACGGGCAATGGGNCCNTATTCATCNATGCGTTCGGTGGTCATCACCGTGGTGACGCCAATTTCCTTCAGCCGCGCAATTAGGCGAAAAATTTCCCNTCGTACAACAAAAACAGCGTCGTATTGNTGAAAAACAGCTGTAATTGAATCAATCGCAACGCGTTTCGCTTTATATTTACGAATCGCATAATTNATGCGTTCAATCAAACCGGAGAGATCAAAACTCCCCGCAACATCTTGTCCATCNGGATCTGGAGAGGCATCGAGAATGAACAGCTTGTCCTGCTCAACCATCTCTTGAAGATTCCAACCAAAACTGGCGGCATTTCTAAGGATGTCGAGGGGTGACTCTTCAAAGGTGACNAAGATGCCCGGCTCATCAAAGTGCTTGATGCCGTTGTGTAAAAAATGCAAAGAGAACACGGTTTTACCGGTTCCCGAGGTGCCGCTGATCAGCGTGCTGCGCCCAATGGGCAAGCCGCCTTGACAGACATCATCGAAGCCCTCAATCCCCGTCGGGAGCTTCTGCACCTGCATTTGAGTGGTGCCACTGGTTGGAGGGAACTGCATAGCTAAACAGCCATGAACGGACGGTAGGCAGATCGACGCATGGTGGGGGCAGCCGCACCACTCGGCTTAAGAATCAACAGTCATCGCGGGAGATTCCTCATCGAGGTCGTCCAGAAACCCACCCGCCAAAGCGTTGTCGGACAACTCGTCNTACAGGAGGTCGAGACCGATCAGCACCCGCTCACGGTCGGACAGATCACCAATGATGCGGCGCACCGGTGGGGGAAGAATTTTGGACAACGTGGGAGTCGCCAGAATTTTGTCTTCTTCAGCNAGCTGAGGATTTTTCAAAACATCAATCACTTTTAAGGCATAAACACCACGAAACTCTGTTTCGAGAATGTTGCGGAGCGTTTTGAGCGCTCGCATGGAGTTGGGCGTGTTTCCGGCAACGTAAAGCTTGAGGATGTAGGTCTTGCGTGGACTCATGACGACACCTCCGTGCTGTCGGTCGCTTGATGCATGGATGCAGTTCGGACAGATGCTGTTTCAGTGATCGGAATATCGGGCGGAATCGAACGGCGGTACATCTCACACAAATGCGCCATTACATCGAGAAGCGCAAGTCGGTAATCCTGAAGAAAGTCATTTTTATGCCCCTCAAGGCGCAATTGTTTCCAGAAACCATCGATGAGATCAACGTGAATTTCAACGGTTCGCGTGATCGGCAAGTCACTAAAGAACGCTGTATTGACAAAGCTCTCGAGAGCCTGGTTGGCAGCTGCAGGATCACGGAAATAGCTGATCAGTAGGTCGCGATACGTGCGCTGCAAAGACTGCAGCAATTCCTGGCGTTCCTCTTTCGGCAAGCTTCCCAGGAACCGGGATGGATCTCTTTTGTAGAAGACACCGAGGTAGCCGAGGCGCTCCTGCAATCGGCTGGACAACTTCCAGACAGCCTCAGTNGAACGATCGGCATCGTCGGACCGACCATCCGCACGGCCTTGNCGAAGGAACCGTGAAATCGCGGCATCGATGTTGTAACTGAGCTGCTCAAGCTGATCGCCAGGCAGATGCAGCTCCTCGGGGTGGTAGTCCACCGTTCCTTTCATTTCACCGACAACCACGGCTGGAAACAGCAATCCCTGATTCAGCAATTGATCACGCTGCGGCTCGTCCAGAAGCTGCTGCTCGATCACCACAGCATCAACTTCGTCTTGGTGCGACTCAAGAACTTTGGCCAGATCATGATCAGATCCAAGATCAACCTCGATCGGCTTGTATCGACTACTGGGTAACCACTGCCGACAGGCGTCGACCAGATCCGCGGTCTGAAGCAGCAGAGCAATCGTGAGGGCAGGCCCTGCCATCGGTGGTCAGGAGTCTTTCTGTACTGAAATGTTGACGGTGGGGGGGCTAAAGCACGAGGATCTTTGTTTGTCTTTCGATTGCGGTTCAGGCCAAATCGGTTTCGACCGTGCCTGACCGCGTCCTACTCCCATGGCCGACACCAAGACCGCAGCCGCGGCACCCCCTGAATCAGCTGACGCCTACGCCATCGTTGAGGCCTCTGGCACACAGCTGTGGGTGCAACCCAAGCGCTATTACGACGTCGATCGCCTTCAGGCTGACGTCGATTCCACCGTCACCCTCGACAGCGTCTTGCTGGTGAAGGATGCCAGTGGCACCAATCTCGGCAAGCCTTACGTCAAAGACGCCACCGTTCAGCTCAAGGTCATGGCTCATCGCCGTGGACCCAAGGTGATCGTCTACAAAATGCGTCCGAAGAAGAAAACACGGCGCAAGAATGGTCACAGGCAGGAGCTGACCCGTGTGATGGTGGAATCCATCACTGTGGGCGGCAAGGCCATCGGTTGAGCCCTCAGCCAACACGCACGTTTCCACTTTTCCCTTCCTCATGGCACATAAGAAAGGCACAGGCTCAACACGCAACGGTCGCGATTCCAATTCCAAACGCCTTGGCGTNAAGGCCTACGGCGGTGAATCCGTCAGCGCAGGCTCCATTTTGATCCGTCAACGTGGAACATCCGTGCTGCCCGGCATCAACGTCGGCAAGGGCAAAGACGACACCCTGTTCGCTCTCACCGACGGTGTTGTGAAGTTCGAAACCATCCGCCGCGGCCTGCGCAATCGCAAGCGCATCAATATCACCGCCTCTGTCTGAGNGCGGTCTGAACNAAAGCTCGTCTGAGCACAACGATCAAACCCATGATCGTGAGCCCCAGCACCAACAGGTGACTGGGGCTTTGTTCATGAATGAGATCTCGGATCTCGAATGGCACCGGCAGCAGCAGCAGACCCACCAACAGCCAATCGCCCCAAAGANGNTCGGTGAAGGTCGCCCANGCGGCGAGATACACCAACAGGGCATACATCCCCGTCACAACGGCGAAGGCACGCAAGGCGTCGGGGCCGAGATCAAGTCCTTGCTGTGCCAAGCGCACAAGAATCCGTCGATCAGCATCGGCCCAGAGTTCGGCCTGCCTTNCCAACCGCTGCATGTCCATGCTGCTGAAGGTTGCCGCCACGCTGACCAGCAGCAGCACNGACGCCACCAAGACTTTTTTGACGACGATCAAACGGATCAGCCACCCGTTCACCGCTCAGGCCTTCCCATACAGACGAGCTGTAATCAACAACGGATGAAACACCTCANGNAACTGGCTTTGCAGCGTGCGGAAAAACGCATCCACCAACTGCTGATCATCGAAATGAAACGGATATTCGCCGTTGTGACCCTTGAAGAAATACCAGTTCAAAAGAGCGATCGCATCGGGAGTCATCCGCTGGTGAAACTCCAAAAGTTGAGCCGACGGGTCGGGTAGATGTTCGAGCACATCCAGGCAGACAACCGTGTCAAAGCGGACAGGTCCGGTCTCTCCGAGGTCGCGATGCGTGGACAACTTGCCGCTCAACCCCAAAGCCGCCGCACGCTGCTCGACAAATGCACGGTTATGGGGATTGAGATCAACGAACCAAACATGGTCCACATCGGGCAAAGCTGCTGCAGAGAGCGCATGCGTTCCAATCCCGCCCCCGAAATCCAGCACCTGTCCNCGCGCAGCCATGCCCTGGAGCCGCAACGTGTCAGCGATGTAGTCCGAGCTCGAAAGATGCCAAGCCGCCAGCTCGAGGAGATGCCCGGTCCCCACCGTGTCTTCATAGAAAGCAGTGGCGTCATCAGCACGGAAGGCACCGGGATGCAAATCGGCTAAATCCTCGGTGCTGCNAGGGAGCTGTTTCTCCACCGCGTCCATGGACAGATTCAGATACCGACTGAGGTGCTCCTTCACCGCCAAGCCGTCGCGCAGAAACGCAGAGACATCCACCTCCAAACTGCTTCGAAGCGAGGGCATGGTGATGGAGCACGGGCCGGCCAACCTACGCAGCCGTTGGGATGCAACAGTTCCTTCTCAGCGCAGAAGCCGCACGTGAATGAGCCGTTCGGCTTTGTAGTGATCGACAAACCCGCCGGNCTCACGTCTCACGCGTGCGTCAGCCGTCTAAGGCGCTGGTATGGACTCCGCCGGGTGGGTCATGGCGGCACCTTGGATCCTGCTGTAACCGGCGTCTTACCGATCGCGTTAGGCCCCGCAACCCGGCTATTNCCGTACCTCCCAGGTGACAAGACCTACCGGGGTGTGATCCAACTGGGCACGCGCACCAGCAGTGATGATTTGGACGGAGATGTATTGGACACCCAGGCCTGGCCGACCTTGGATTCCGAGACACTCAATCGAACTCTGGACCGGTTCCGAGGTCCGATCCAGCAACGCCCACCGCAAGTTTCAGCGGTGCATGTCGACGGTGAACGTGCCCACGCACGGGCCCGCCGTGGCGAAGTGATGGATCTCCCCGCCCGCAGCGTGACCATCCACCGCTTATCGCTACTGAACTGGGAACANGATTCAGGACGCCTCACCCTTGAAGTGCACTGCTCGTCCGGAACGTATATCCGCTCCCTCGCCAGAGATCTGGGCAACGTATTGAGCTGCGGAGGAGCCCTAGCGCAATTGCGGCGCACACAAGCTCTTGGCTTTGGTGAAGACCAAGCCCATCCGTTACCCGATCACCCCACTGCGGATGCACCAGCCCCGGCGCCGCTCTCTCCGCTGATGGCCTTATCCCACCTGCCCCAGCGTCAGCTGACGCGCAGCGAAATGGACGACTGGCGCTGCGGACGACGGCTGACGATGCCAATCGCACCACACACCGACGCAGGACAGCCTGTGGTGGTCTGCAACGANGACGGGAGCATCGCCGGCATGGGACATCGCGAAGGAGATNACCTCCTCCGCCCCAAAGTCGTGTTCAACGCCGCTGGCTAAAGCGGTCGAATCCCTGCTGAGTACCCTCCGAGCAGCGGAAGTCCCAACGCGCTCGCATGGCCGGCCACAGCAAATGGTCTCAGATCAAACGCACCAAGGCAGTGGTCGATGCCAAACGGGGAGCGGTTTTTACCAGGCTCGGTCGAGAAATCATGGTGGCGGCTCGGGCCGGAGCCGACCCTGCTGGCAATTTCCAGCTGCGGACAGCGATTAGCAAGGCTCGTGCCGCTGGGGTTCCGGCTTCCAACATCGATCGCGCTATCGCCAAGGGATCAGGCCAAGCAGGAGATGGCACAACGCTTGAAGCGATTCGCTACGAGGGCTATGGCCCNGGCGGCATGGCCGTGATGGTGGAAGCCCTCACCGACAACCGCAACAGAACCGCAGCAGACCTGCGGCTGGCCTTCAGTAAGAACAAGGGCAATCTCGGGGAAACAGGTTGCGTTGGCTACCTGTTTGAGCACCGCAGCGAAGTGCAAATCGAAACCAGCGCTGATCAGGAAGAACAGTTATTGGACAACCTGATCGAATTGGATGCGGCGGGGTATGAACTCAATGCCGCAGGAGCCATCGTTCATGGGGATTTCACCATCCTGGAAGCCCTGCAAGACGGTCTGCGACAACAGGGCTGGACCGTGACCGAATGGGGACATGTCTGGACACCACTCACCAGCGTGACGGTCGACGACCAAGAGACGGCACAACAGTGCTTGAAGCTGCTGGATGCCCTGGACTCCCTCGATGATGTGCGGAGCGTTAGCNCCAATCTGGAACTCGCCCCTGAGCTGGAAATCGACTGACAGCACGGGGGGGCTCACGGCCATCCAAATCTGCTCATNCAACCAGCACAGACCGGCTGACCTGCAGAGTGTGTCGATGAAGCAGCCAACACTCGTTCAACTCAGATCGCTCCGGTTAAAAGCACTGGCTCGAGATCACCAGGTGGTGGCCGCGATGAATGCCTCGATCTCTGACACGCCTGACTCGTTAGTGAAGGAGTTGATGGACACCCACGGATGGCCTGCCCATGAGGCTTTATGCGCTGTGAAAGGACTTCAAGAGAAGGCCCTCCGTGACACCTCCGAGCAAGAAGCGGCCTGACAGGACGGATCAGGGAGAAGACAGAGCAATCTCCAAGCGCTGGGATGGAGCTACTGGACACAGGCCAGGTGCCATGCCTGAACAAATGTGTCAGCAATTCCGGACCAAATCTGTCGTGTCATCGAGGCCTTGCCAGCTGCAGCTAGGTCGGAGTCAGCCTCTGACGGAGCAACCAACCATGTCGATGAAGCAGCTGGAGACGTTCATGTCGCGGGTCAAGAGCAATGACGGCATCCGGGAGGAGGTGCAGCGTTGCGGCAAGGACAACACCTGCGTGGTGAAGGTGGCTGCAAAACACGGCCACAAGTTCTCTCCCGCCAGCCTGTCTCGCTGGCAAAGGGATCACCACTGATCCCAATCGCTCTTGGGCTGATCTCCCGGCGGGGGGTCAGCCCTCTGGAGCCGCCTTGCGGCGAATCATCTCAGCCAACATTTCAAGCTTGGCGTTCTCGGATTCAGACGCTCGCGTCGCCATCCAAGCGCTTGCCGCTTTCACTTGCTGAAGTTGCTGAA
Source organism: Synechococcus sp. ARS1019 (assembly GCA_002690325.1). Lineage (GTDB taxonomy): Bacteria > Cyanobacteriota > Cyanobacteriia > PCC-6307 > Cyanobiaceae > Parasynechococcus. Next base: position 24,836 of record NZED01000045.1, on the reverse strand, counting down.
CCAGTGCTTGTGCTGTTTCGCGCAATGCATCGATGTCCTGACATTCAGCGATGAAGCGAGACAATTTTTCGGCCTCGAAACTCTGTTCAAGACCACGTTCAACGGGATCGATGCTCACACGACCTGAGGCAGGCGTTCCACGGTAGGGAGCGCAGCATGGTCAGCCCAGAGCCACACGTTCGGATGTCCCTGCAACCAGCTTGCGGGCAGTGCCGAATCAGGGGTCTTCAACGTGAGTAGACGCTGCAGAATCTCCGCCTTGGCCGAGCCGGTCACCACCAAGTGAATCTGTTCAGCCGCCAGGATCTCTTCCAGTCCCAATGTGATCGCTTGGGCCGGAACCCGCGCGGGATCACCGCCAAAAAAAGCTGCGTTCTGCCGCCGGGTCGCCTCTGAAAGCATCACCGCATGGCAGGCCTGATCTGCTGAGCAGGGCGGCTCGTTAAAGCCGACGTGACCATTGCTCCCCAGACCCAACAACTGCAGACCGATGCCGCCGGCTCGCCGCACCGACAGGCCATAAGCCTCGGCGGCCGCAGCCGGATCAGCCGAAGCTCCATCCGGNAGCTCCAGAGCTGAGTCGGGCAAACCAAGAGGTTCACCCAGATGCCGACGCATGAACTGGCGATAGTTACGCGGATCCGAACGATGAAGGCCGCAGTACTCATCCAGGTTGAAGCTCAACCAGCGCTGACGTAAGGCCTTCAGGTCTGCTGCTGGCCATTGGTTCAGGCGCTTCACCAAAGCGGCATAAACCGGCTCCATCGTGCGTCCTGTGGCCAGCCCAAGNGGGCGGGTCATGGACTGGCGCAGCTGTGCTTCCAGGAAGCCAGCCAAAGCCTCGGTCAATGCCGCAGACGTCGAATGGAGTTCCAGTCGCTGGAGAAAACCCTCCACAGGCTGAGCGCGATCAACCTCTCCAGCGTGGCTCCGGTGATGGGGTCAGCGCCAGTGCCGGATTGCGGATCGTGCCGAAGGACACCACATCAGCCCCGCGGTAGTAGTGACGCAGGATCGTGCGGAAATCAGCGCCCTGTTCCGCCAGGCCGTGGGCGCCCCACTGGCTCATGCCAACCCCATGGCCNTAGCCCTGCCCGCGCACAAGCAGCAACGGACCAGCCGGGCCTTGCAGCCCCTGGGGCCGTCGAAATGCAGACGGCATCAGCACCGGTGGTGGCGCCACCAAAAGGTGCTTGNTGNNNCNGGACGACGGATGACCAACAACAGGGNGGACGGGTGGGGTGCGGGCCACCGANGCGGTGATTCGATCGAGGCGGGATCTGCCCCCCACTTGCGGAGGAGGTANTGGTGGTGCTGTNGAGCGNGCTCGAGGCCTGCCAGCGACCATCTCGAAATTCACCAGGGTGCTTTTAAGACCCAAGCGTCGTCGTAATTCAGGCCCCTTTAAAACCAGAACACCCTGTGGGCCGCGAATGCGCGCCCGCTGCACCCGCCCACTGTTGGTGCGAGCCAGGACATCGACTGCTTTGACACCTCCGGTTTCTGGCAAGCGCTGACGCAGTTGTGCCGGGCTGAAGTGCTCCTCCCAGCGATGCACCGGACTGTGTTGATCGTGATCCGGAACACTCACNAGATATGGCAGCTGGTGTCGCCAGACCATTCCACTGGCTTCCGTGACACCACCGGAACTGCTGTGGAACACCGCATCGATCAACTTCCCACCATGCACAAGGACGAGAGTCCGCGTGGAATCCACCGCTTCACGGGTTCGGGGCGTTTCGGATTCCACCCCGCGATACACCTGGCTCGACACCGTGGCCTTGAGGTCCCATCCACCACCACGCCCCCGCTGGCTAAAGGCATACGTGCGAGCGGCCACCGCCTGGGCCTGCAACGCCGCCATCGGCCAGGCCTGGGGCATCTCACTGCCAACGACGCTGGCGAGATAGGTCTCGATCGGCAGGGCATTGATCACCCGCAATTGGCCGCCGCGACCACTGAGCTGAAGCTCCCCTCGATAACGCCGCGAACCCAACCAGATCCCCCTGGGATCGTCGTTCATCACCCGAAGCAATGTCGAGGATCTGACCCACTGGTCGTGGCCATCCAGCACCGCCAGCAAGCCGCCAGCCTGCTGACGCAGCTCAAGACGCCGCACCTGACGCTGGCCATCAGCCAGCCCCCGAACAAGCATGAACTGGTCTCCATCAGCCCGAAGCAACAATCTCGGACCTTCGTGCAGCAGCACCCGCATCTCTGGCGAGCGATCGATGGCCTGTGCAGCGCAAGGCTGCAGCACAAGGGCCAGTCCGAGGGCATAGGGCACAAGGGAGCCGTAAAGAGCTGCGGCTGGCACTCAGGGTGAAGAAAGGCGCCCCAGTGTGCCTTGTTCTGCATGGACCAACCAGATGTCAACATGTGACCTGAGGATTAGCGGCCGTGCAGGTCACCTTTCTCGGCACCAGTTCAGGCGTTCCGACCCGGTCTCGCAATGTGTCCGCCGTGGCCTTGCGGTTACCGCAACGAGCGGAGATGTGGCTNTTCGACTGCGGCGAAGGCACGCAACATCAGTTCCTCCGCAGTGAGCTGCGACTTTCCCAACTTCGGCGGGTGTTCATCACCCATATGCACGGCGATCACGTTTTTGGCCTCCCCGGCCTGCTGGCGAGCCTGGGGCTGGCGGGTAGCAGTGCCCATGGTGTCGATCTGTATGGCCCGGATCCGCTGGAGAGTTACTTAAACGGGGTGCTTCGTACCAGCTCAACCCGCATCGGCTATCCGCTGCACGTGCACCGCAGTCGCCCAGCAGCGGAATCAGGAGCCGTGCTTTTTGAAGATGACGAGCTCTGCGTGCGCTGCACACCGCTGGACCACCGCGTCCCGGCCTACGCCTACCGGGTTGATCAAAAGCCGCGTGCAGGACGCTTTGACATCGCCAAAGCCAGGGAGCTCAACATTCCACCGGGGCCGATCTATGCCGAGCTCAAGCGAGGAGAAACGGTCACGCTTGCAGACGGACGACGCATCGATGGATCCACGCTTTGTGGCCCTGAGCAGCCTGGCGCCAGCCTCGTGTACTGCACCGACACCGTGTTCTGCGAAGCCGCCGTGGAGCTTGCACGCGGGGCTGATCTNCTGATCCACGAAGCGACCTTTGCCCACGGNGAAGCCGAGATGGCGTTCCAAAAGCAGCACTCCACCAGCACGATGGCCGCCCAAACAGCGGCGGAAGCTGGTGTGGGCCAACTGGTGCTGACCCATCTCAGTCCGCGCTACGCGCCAGGCAACCCAATGGGCCCGAATGACCTGCTCCAGGAAGCCTGCGCGATCTTTCCGAACACAATCTTGGCCAAGGACTTTCTCAGCGTTGACGTCCAACGGCGCTGCAACAGTTCTTGATCCCCCGACAGCTAGCCAACGTGCCGTGATACAAGGGCTGGGTGCGGTTTGTCCGTCGATCTCCGGCGTCCTTCATGGCCTCTCTTTTTTCCTCTATGCGACGGTCCCTGAAGGGGCTCCTCATCCTTGTGCCGGTGCTGATCGGCCTGGTGTTCTCATCTCCGGCAGAGGCAGCCCGATGGGATGCCGAAACCCTCACGGTTCCTGCGACTGCCGACGGCAGTCAGGTCACGTTTAGTGAGCAGGAAATCAACACTGGACGCAAAGTCTTCAACACCAGCTGCGGCACTTGCCACGCCGGTGGCATCACCAAGACCAATCACAACGTTGGCCTCGACCCCGAGACGCTCGCCCTGGCGACCCCGCCCCGCGACAACGTCGATGCCCTGGTCGACTACATGAAAGACCCGACGTCCTATGACGGCGAGTACAGCATCGCTGATCTGCACCCAAGCATGCGCGACGCCGAGCTGTATCCAGCCATGCGGGACCTCACCGATGAGGAGCTTCGCCTCATGGCCGGCTACATCCTGGTGTCACCCAAGGTTCAAGGAACTGCTTGGGGCGGCGGCAAGATCTANTTCTGATTGNTCAGAAGCTCCACCCGTTGAAACGGGTGGCTTTAAACCCCATCGACCTGGAGGTCGGTGGGGTTTTTGCTTGGATCTGGAAAGCGGTTGGTGGGCTCCATGCTGCGGGGATGACGGCTGTACCACCACTCCTGAAGATCACGGCTGAACCGCTGCGAAAACAAGGTCAACACCGTCGNTGTGGGACGTGAACCCGGCTGGAGGAGCTCCACGGCATAGGAGGGGCATCGTCGGGCAGCGAGGTCAGGCACAAAGCGCCGCCCCACCCTGCGCCAACTGGGCTCCTTGCTTCGCCACGCCAGCCTGCAGCAAGGCCAAGGCAGCTCGTCNCGATCGAACAGTCGACAGCATGGACCGAGGACTCGGAAGCTGTACTGGCCGCCAGGACTNGTGTGAATCGTNCCTGGGACGAGGAGGTCGCCAATTTCAGCAGGGCTCATGGTGCGATTTTGGCAATAAAAAACCACTCCCGAAGGAGTGGCGATTTGGATCATCCCAAGCGTGGGAAGAAACTCAATAGAGCTCTTCTTCGGCGTGGGTCTTGATGGTGCAATCGGACGTGGGGTAAGCGACGCAGGTCAGAACAAAACCAGCTTCGATCTGGTCGTCGTCCAGGAAGCTCTGGTCAGACTGATCAACGGTGCCAGCGGTGATCTTGCCGGCGCAGGTGGAGCAAGCGCCAGCGCGGCAGGAGTAAGGCAGATCGATGCCCTGCTCTTCAGCAGCGTCGAGGATGTACTGGTCGTCGGGCACTTCGATGGTCTTGTTAAGACCTTCGCTCTCAGCAACCAGGGTGACCTTGTAAGAAGCCATTGATGAATGATTTGCAGGCAGGTGCCCGGAGTACCGGTCCTGCAGGACGGAACTTGTCTACTTCAGCCAAGGCGCTTCCAGAGCAATCCGAGGCCTTGAGACGAGAGCTCCAATAGGAGGGGGCACACTGATAAGCGTGGCTTATCTCAAGNNGAGGGCTTTTTCTGGCGTATTTCAAGCAGTCCCCAGCGTCCCTGGGAACCCTCTGCGGTCACCCTCCAGCCAAGTGATCCGAGCACATCCTTGAGCCTTGGAGCTTGGTCCACCAGCAAGCCACTNAGGAGGGCTCGCCCATTTGGCCGNANCANGCCCTCAAAGCCCGGCGCCAAAGCTTCAATCACCGGCGCCAGGATGTTGCAGAGCAACANGTCAGCCCGTCGGCCATTCAGCTGCTCCTGAAGTGATTCAACTGAGCCAAGGGCGACAGACAGACGATCCGCCGTGTATCCGTTCAAGTCGCGGTTGTCCGTCGTGGCACGCACCGCAAGGGAGTCGGTGTCCGCTGCCACAACGGCATCGGCACCCAGTCCCAGAGCTGCCAGNGAGAGCACGCCACTGCCGCAGCCNAGATCAGCGACCAGGTCGCCAACCGCTGACGAGGACTCCAACGCCTCCAAACAAAGCCGCGTTGTGGGGTGACTCCCAGTNCCAAAGGCACTGCCTGGATCCATCTTCAAAACAAGACGATCCCGATGCTCATCCGGCACCTCGAGCCAGGCCGGGAGGATCAACAGGCGCTGACCAACCGGATCGGCCTGCCAGTGCTGCTTCCAACTCAAGCTCCAATCTTCATCAGCCACGCTGTCCCAGTGGGCATCNGGCAGAGCCAAACCGAAGGGCTCTGCCANAGGGCTCAGGCTGCTGANCAACTGGTTGCGTTCTGACTCTGGCCATTCCGGCTGCGGTAACCACAGCAGCAGCGTCCGACGATCCGGCGCTTCAGGGGCATGTTGCACCGCATGGCGGTGCAGGCCCAGATCGTTGAGTTTCCAAACCAATGATTCCTCCAANTCTGGAGGACAAGCCATCGACAGACGCCACCACATCAGAGGGTGACCGGATGCGCTTCCTGAATCCCATCGATGCCGTTGATGGTCTCGAGCAGAGCATCCGGAATCGGATCGTCGATGCTGAGCACCATGACGGCATCACCACGCACGATCTTGCGTCCCACCTGCATCGAAGCGATGTTGACGTTGTGCTCACCAAGCATGGANCCAAGCCGGCCGATGATCCCTGGCATGTCGCGGTGACGGGTAAACAGCATGTGTCGGCTTGGGGATACCGTCACTGGGAACTCATCAATGCTGGTGATCCGTAGCTCATCGTCAGCGAACACCGCTCCGGTCACACTGCGNCTGCCCTGATCCCCTCGAGTCGTGATCTGAAGCGAGCCACCCGCGAAATCGCGACTGCTCTCATCCTTGACTTCGAGCACTTGAATGCCGCGAGCCTTCGCTTCTAAGGACGCATTGACGAAATTGATGCTGTCACCGAGAGCGGCACTCAAGAGGCCTTTGAGGGAAGCGATCACCAAAGGCTGGGATGGATGGTGCGCGAATTCCCCCTGAAGACGCAGTTCCAGTTCTTTGACATGGCCACCGGCGAGCTGACTGACCAAAAGGCCAACGGTTTCAGCCAATTGCAGGTGCGGCTTNAGCCGTTGCATGATCTCCGCACTGAGTCCTGGGATNTTCACAGCACTGCGTGCTGGCAAACCCAGAAGCACATCACGNATTTGCTCGGCCACATCGATGGCCACATTTTCCTGGGCCTCTTCCGTTGAAGCTCCAAGGTGCGGGGTGAGCACGAGACCTCGCTCGACGGCCCGGAGCGGCGAATCCTCAGCCAAGGGCTCACTGGCATAAACGTCCAAGCCAGCTCCGGCGATCACGCCTTGATCAATCGCTTCAGCAATGGCCGCTTCATCAACGACTCCACCGCGGGCACAGTTCACAATGCGAGCCGTGGGCTTCATCGTGCGCAGCAAGTCTGCGTTGACCAAGTTTTCAGTGTCCTTGGTGCGGGGGATGTGGAGCGTGACGTAATCCGCGGTGCGAAAGAGGTCGTCGAGCTCGGTGAGACGGACGCGCATCTGCTGAGCTCGATCCGCTGCCACGAAGGGGTCGTAAGCGATCACGTCCATCCCCATCGCCTGGCAAACCCTGGCGACATGGGAGCCGATTTTTCCAAGGCCCACCACGCCAAGGGTTTTTTTGTACAGCTCNTTGCCGACAAATTTCTTTCGATCCCACTTGCCGTTTCGCATCCCGGAGTGGGCCTGCGGCACATGCCGTGACAGCGACAGCATCATCGCGAGAGCATGTTCGGCGGCAGCGATGGTGTTTCCCTCCGGGGAATTCACGACCAANACNCCCTGCTGGGTCGCGGCAGGAACATCGACGTTGTCGACACCGACGCCAGCACGACCGATGATTTTCAANCGGCTTGCAGCAGCGATCACCTTGGCGGTGACTTGCGTGCCGGAACGAATCATGAGGCCGTCGTAGTCACCAATGATGGAGACCAGTTCATCCTCTGAGAGGCCGGTGCGCTGATCCACCTGCGCCACCTGGCTCAGGATGTCGATCCCCGCCTGGTCGACGGGATCGGAAACCAACACTTTGGTCATGATGCGGGCGCACAACTGCCTGGCCGAACTGTATAGAGCGGCTTCCACACCCCCCAATCTTCAACGAACAGGGTTCAGAATCTCCCTATCCGTAAAACCAGTGGATGACCGTCTGCGTTGTGGTGCTGAAACAACAAGAGGCGGCCCAAGACCTCTGCGAGCGCTTGAAAGATGCCGCACTGCCGATGAGTCAGATCCGCCTGTTGNCNCCAGACAACGACGCCATGGATGGCATCGAACTGCTCAATCCCAATTTGGTGCGCCAACGACGGCAAAAAAACATGGCCAAATGGCTGATGCCATTCGGGTTCATGGCTGGAGTGATCTTTACCCAGATCACCAACCTGACCACCTTTTCGGCCCTNGGCAGCTGGGGAGAGCCAGTGATGGGCGGACTGCTGGGTCTGGGCTCCGGGCTGATGGGCAGCTTTGCAGCAGCAGCCAGCGTGAATTCAGAAAATGAGGATGGCGTTCGCATCTTGAGGAACCGGCACCAGGAGGGNCGCTGGCTNCTNCTCGTGGAAACACCCAGCAGCATTGAGCTGCCNTGGAAAACAGTCCAAGCCGCCCGTCCTCTTCAAGTGGTTCGCCTGGCTGAGTCTTGACCCTTCCCAAAGAGCAACTGCTCGACGGCAGTCAGAACTCCGACGACCTCGCGGNGTTAATCGATCTGGCTGAGACCGTTCTGAAGACATGGCAAGCACGCTGGAGTGGCTTCGTCTCAGCGCCACTGAGGGAAGAACTGATGGAACGGTGCGCCAGCCTCAGTGAAATCACCTGGCTTGGCGAAGGGGGACATCCGGGAGCNGAACGCCAACGTCTGCGGTGTTGCAGGAGCGACTCCGATTCGGGAGAGCTGAGCGAGTCCGCCCCGATCAGCGGCCTTGTCATCGAAGGCAATTTTCTGTTTGACCCAATTACGCCAGACGACCTGCGTCAGGCCTTGCTCGAACTCGGCGCCCAACCCGATGCAATCGGCGACATTTGGGTAAGAGGAGACCGAGGGGGACAAGCCTTGTTGACGCCAGAGCAGGCAGCCGCTCTCGATGGCGCCCTAGGCCAAGTGCGAGACGTGGAGATTCGCTGCGATCAGGCCTCCCTCGATCGACTTCAATTGCCAGCGCAACGGCTCCCCAAACAACTCACAACAGTGGAAGCCTCCTGCAGGATCGATGCCATTGCCTCAGCAGGGTTTGGGTTGTCACGCGCCAAGGTTGTCGCTCAAATCAAAGCGGGCAAGCTGCGGCTGAATTGGAATCCCGTGCGTCAGGGCAGTCGTGAACTTCACGTTGGCGACCGTTTGCACCTTCAAGACAAGGGATCGGTCGAGGTGCTGACACTCAACTTGACCAAGCGCCAGCGCTGGCGAGTGGAATTACTAAGGCGCTGATCACCCTGACTGCTAATCTCTCAACGTCACGAAGGACAGAACAGTCCANATGTGATCAGGTCGGGCGATTAGCTCAGGGGTAGAGCACTACATTGACATTGTAGGAGTCACTGGTTCAAATCCAGTATCGCCCATTTACTTAAACNTCAAAGGCGATGAAATAGATCNNCTTTTTATGTTTTAACAGCTCCTTAATTGTTACAAAGANCCAGNGGTTTCACGGCAGATCTGGCTTCAGTGTGATCTTTAAGCTGTCTTCAGTGAACTTGCTTCAGCCTCCATGGTGCACACCGTTGTCGTGGGACTGGGGCGTTCNGGCATCGGAGCGGCTGAACTCTTAACTGCCAANCAGATCTCCACAGCAGCGATCGACTCGGGCAATTCAGACACCCTCCAACGCGCAGCGAAACGCCTTCGAGATCTAGGACTCGACGTCAGGCTGGANACACCCCTTGAACCCANCAGTTTCGAGGCTTGGATGCCCGAGCTGAGCAATGTCGTCATTAGTCCNGGTATCCCGTGGACGCACCCAACGCTGGCCGAACTTCGTGATCAGGGCATCGAGGTCAAAGGCGAAATGGGGGTGGCGTGGGACGCCTTGCACCACATCCCCTGGGTGGGAATCACAGGCACCAATGGAAAAACAACGGTGACCCACCTGCTCAGCCATGTTCTCAACGCGAGCGGATGTTCAGCACCAATGGGTGGAAATGTTGGCGTGTCGGCAACGGATCTGGCTCGACGCATTCAACAATCTGCGGAGCAACCGGACTGGTTGGTGATGGAACTGAGCAGCTATCAGATCGAAGCAGCTCCCATGATTCGACCGCGGATAGGAATCTGGACAACCCTGACCCCTGACCACCTCGAACGCCACGGAACGCTCGAGGCCTATCGCGCGATTAAGCGCGGACTCCTAGCCCGGTCNGACCTGGCCATTTACAACGCCGACGATCCAGACCTGCGCCGTCAACGTCCTGAACTGGGGAGCGGGCTTTGGGTCAGTGCAGAAAACAGCCACCCCGATGGATTACCGGTCGATCTCTGGATCGACGAGCAGGGGCAAATCCAGTCCCCCCAAGGTGGCATCTGTGCAGCGGACGCCCTGTCGATGCCAGGCGCACACAANCGTCAAAACCTTCTGCTGGTCTGCGCAGCAGCTCAGGCCATCGGACTCAGCGCCGCGGCCATCGAAGCAGGACTGCGCAGCTTCCCCGGAGTCCCTCACCGACTCGAGCCCATCGGTCGGATTGCACAAATCGCTGTTTACAACGACAGCAAAGCCACCAATTACGACGCTGCCGCTGTCGGACTGAAAGCCGTTGATGGACCTGCTGTGGTCCTGGCCGGAGGCCAAACCAAGCAGGGAGATGCCAGCGANTGGATCGAACAGCTCAAGCGCAAAGCCGTGGCAGTCGTGCTGTATGGCGCTGGGGCTAATGAACTCGCTGCCTTGATCACTGCCTCTGGATTCCAAGGCTCAGTCAGCCTGCGGGCCGACCTCGCCTCGGCCGTGCCCGACGCTGTCACGCTGGGTCACCAAACCAAGGCCGCCAGCCTTTTGCTCTCTCCAGCCTGCGCGAGCTTCGACCAATACAGCGATTTTGAGGCACGAGGAGACCATTTTCGNAGCCTGATCGCCCGCGAGCAATCACAANCCTGATCCAAATCGAACGGTTCAACCTTCCAAAACACTGGTTGGGCTCGATACTGGCTTGGAGTTACCAGAGATGTTGTGGCCTTCTGGTTGATGAAAAGCGAACCCGATGTCTATGGGATCGATCATCTCCGTCGAGAAGGCAACACCCTTTGGGATGGCATCCGCAACTACCAGGCGCGCAATTTCATGCGCACCATGACCATCGGAGACCAAGCTTTTTTTTATCACTCGAATTGCAAACCCCCAGGCATCGTTGGGCTGATGGAGGTCACCGACGTGGGCGTGGTTGACCCCACACAATTCGACCCCGACGCGAAGTACTACGACCCCAAATCAACACAAGACAAACCCCGTTGGGACTGCGCCCGTTTGCAGTACCGAGGCGTGTTTGCCGAGATGCTGAGTCTCGAACAGTTGCGCGAGCTCTACGACGTCGAACAACTCGCTGTGGTCCGACGAGGGAATCGACTCTCCATTCTCCCCGTACCGGACAGCACAGCCAAAGACCTGCTCAAGCGCCTTGGACCACTTCAGTGATGTGCCGCTGATCACGGCCTTACCAAGGGCCTGGATGGCTTTTGCCAAAGCACCTTGGACGCAGGTNGGCCTGAGTGCTTTGGTCTTGATCAGTGGGCTGGGTCTGGCTCTGATCGGTCAAGACCTGCGCGCTCTTCCGACGGCTTGGCTCAATCGCCTCGGAGACATGTGTGTCATCGCCAGCCTGATTGTTCCCATCGTGCCAAGCCTGGCGCTCTTGGAGCTCGCGGATCGCTTGCTTCCTGGTGCGCAAATCACGATGCGTCAACANCNAAGNCGANCTGTTTGGCTCTTCCGCCAGACCCTCACGTTGCTCGCACTGGAGGGGATTTTTCTCACGGGTGGCCTCGCCATCATTCAGAGCCTGAGCTGGGCTCTCGGAACCATTAGCCCAGCCTTATCAGGGTTGAGCGTGATCGGAGGAACGTTGGTCTTACTCCACTGGGTATTTACCCAAGTCATGGCGCTACCGCTGCTGGTTCATCACCACCACCGCGCCCTTCAGGCCATGGCCCACAGCCGACAGTTGGTCAACAACAACGTCCTCAAAGTCATGGCCATGATTGGACTCCTCGCAGGCCTCAACCTGCTTGGACTTCTTGGAGCCAGCATCGGATTGCTGCTCAGTCTTCCCTTCAGCGCTTTGGTGCTGATGGCCTGTTGTCGGTCTCAAACGCCATGGAGAAGCGATTCACGGCGAAACATGTTGCCGACGTAGACGCGCGTGATTTCCCTGGACTCGATGCCGTTCTGCACCAAAAAACCAGCTAGGGCAGCCTGAACAAGGCGGTACTGATCCCAGTTGGGGTGCCNTTCGATAAATCGGGCCATGGCCTGCTGAAGAGGCAACGGCAATTCGGACTGNAAACTGACAACGCTGTCGACATTGGCAGGCATGCCGTTGGAATNTTCAGTCATCTNCCCTCTTCGGAACGGATTCCAGTTCTCCACAGAACGAGGTCGGCGTCAAGGGCCGCTCACAAGTGGAATGTCCAGCCTCTCTCGCCATGAGATCACGTCCCTGACAGCCTTTCGGGAGAATGGAAGTGACCGATCCATGCCACCTCCANGAAGCGGGTCAATCGTCAAGCCTCGAAAGCAACATCAAAGGGTTTTCCCCAGGACGCCCACCCATTGAGCCATTCGGCCACGCAGCCTGTGGAGAACCTGTGCAAAGAGGAGGNCAAAGCCCTGGAGAAATCAATGAAACCAGAACTATNAGCCTCGCTAATCAAAGGGCTGTTTCTCGGAGTGTTCGCATCGCGGCGGCCATGGCTTGTGCCGCAGGCGACGGCCAACGGCCCTCCACGCTGCGGGCATCGGGGGCACTTAAGACNACCGACAAACTCCAAGATGCTCGATCGCCATCGAGGCAACACCACCAGGGAGCACGATCGAGCTCAAGCTCAATCGATTCCTCCGTCATCAGTTGGTCGACCAACACGCGATGTTGATCGACCAGTTCCAAAACTATGTCTGAAAGGCAGATCCACTCCGCTTCAGTGAGCTCAAAAGCCCAGGAGAGTCCNCCGACGAGAACTGAGTAGTTCCCTCGGTTGAGATCGCGGACCAAGCGCCACCCAGGGCCCTCGTGCTGAATCAACGAGGCGACCTCANCCAGGCAGCAGATCAGGTTGATCTTGCTCATCGCTGAGCTCGACGATTGCACGCTGAACAGGCTTCACACTTGATTCCTCAAGCAGACCATCGAAATCATCGAAGCGACGTTGCTTGGCGCGGAAGGCAATCCGTACGGTGGTCAGATAGCGATTGCTGGACTGGCGGATCAGACTTTCGCCACGTTTTGCCAGATCTGTTGAATCCACACCGGCAGAAATCATCGCGTCCTTGCTGCTGATCCTGAATTTTAAGCGCTCGCGGATAAAGGCTTCTTAAGCCAACTGATCAAGCTGATCACTATGGAAGGGGAGGTACATCGGATAACTGCGCTGACGCCCCCCNGGAGCCTGCAAGACAATNTGTCGCCCCAATCCAAGAGCAGCCAATGGACGGCGGAGATGAACCAACAATCCGCTCACTAATTCCAAATGCGCAGCATCGGCACACTCAACCCGAATGCTTCCCCAGCTGCGACGCATGCGACAACGGCGCAACGGCTCTAACAACGTCTCCATGTGCGGATCCTCCCTGTAAAAGGAGTAAACAAGCCGTTGCAAGCGATCCATCCCCCGGAATCCCCCTAATCTCATTCTGATTTCACCGTGCCTCGAGACGCGGTCTGACCAGCCTTGGGAGTGGAAAAGCTTCAGCATTCATCCGGCACGCTGGCCATCGACCTCGGCAGCACCACCACCGTGGTGGCCTTTCAAGCCGGGGATGGATCCGAGCCGATTCGCCTGGATCTTCCACCGATCACCAACCGTCCCGGCGAGGTCCCGTCATTGCTTTGGCAAACCGTCGAGCAGCCCCTGATCGGGCGGCAGGTGTTGGAAGCGGGCCTGCATGACAGTCCGGATCCACGGCTCAAACGCGATTTCAAACGNCAAATCGGGACCGATCTCGGAGGAGAGGAGGCCGAACAAGCAGGCCGAGCCCTCCTGCATGGCATCTGGCAACGTCTGCCCAATGATCTTGAGGTCCATCGCCTCGTCCTGAGCGCGCCAGTGGAGAGTTATCGGCGCTACCGGCAATGGCTCCTGGAAGCCTGTGACACCCTGCCAGTCGATGAAATCGCCCTGGTCGATGAGCCAACAGCCGCTGCNATGGGCGCGGGTTGTCCTGCAGGATCCCGTCTTCTTGTGGTGGATCTCGGAGGCAGCACGCTCGACCTAGCCCTGGTAGCCCTGGAGGGAGGAGAGGGGCGCGCGGCCCCCATCGCTCAGCTCCTGCGACTTGGGGGCCGCAGTATGGCCGATCACAGCCGCCAAAAACCGCGGCTTGCAAAAGTGCTCGGCAAGGCCGGGCTGCGACTCGGCGGACGCGATATTGACCGCTGGATTACTGCAGCTTGCTGCCCAGATCGAACACCCACAGCGGCATTACTCAATGCAGCCGAACGCCTGAAATGCCGACTNAGCGATCCCACATTGCCGGCGAATCAAGAGCTGTTAGAGCTCTGCATCGACCCATCCGATGGTTCCGAGCTGACATTGAAACTCTCNGCCGCACGCCTGGACGCTTTGCTGAACGAACAAGGCTTCGATANAGCGCTTGCTCAGGTGCTGGAAACCACGCTGACGGGAGGCCGACAGCATGGAGTGAACCTGAGTGATTTGGAGGGTGTTGTTGCCGTTGGAGGTGGAGCTCAACTGCCATGGCTTCGCCGCTGGCTCGTCAGCAACACCAGCCCAGCGCCGCTGCTCACGCCGCCCCCAGTAGATGCCGTTGCCTTAGGCGGACTACGACTCACGCCGGGCGTCCAGGTGCGTGATGTTCTGCAAAACGGGGTGTCCTTGCAGGTCTGGGACCGACGCAGCCGTGAACATCGTTGGCAACCGATCTATATGGCAGGACAACCCTGGCCAAGCCTCGATCCCCTTGAACTGGTGCTGTCCGCCAGCCGCGATGGACAACACAGCATTGAGTTGGTGCTTGGAGAACCAGCTGGCGGGGACCGCCATGAAGTTGTGTATGTCGACGGCGTCCCCACATTGCAGAGCCGAGCCCATGGTCCAGCCCTGCATCAACCCTGGCCTACTGCTCCACTACAGATCGAGTTGGACCCCACTGGCCAAGCCGGTGAAGATTGCATCCGTCTTCGTTTTGAGATCGATGACCAAGCTCAGTTGAACTGCGTCATCGTCGACCTACGCCTGGATAGCGAACTGAGCCGCCATTGCTTAGGAACCGTGCGGTAAGAAGGCCGTCCACGCATGCCGGAGCCAGTCGTCCCAACTCCATAGAACAGAACCATCACCTCTTCGAACCCGTGGCGCCGCTTCGCCATCCGCTGCTGCGTCTCTGGTTGGTCGGAACCATCGGCGTCGTGCTGACGATCGCGGTGGGCGCCTTTTGGTGGGAGAAACAGCTGCCCGGTCGGCTCAAACAAGCTGCAGAAGCCAATGATTTAGAGGCTTGTCTGCGCTACAGCGAACAGCTAGCAGCCTTGCAGTGGCTCGGCCAAACCAGACCGGAAGAACAGGCGATCTGTCGTCGTCGTCAAAGCCAACGATTCTGGGAACGGGGAGACACAGCCAGCGCCCTCAAGCTGCAACGACAACTGGTGCTATCGGATCGGGGAACCCCAACACAACGCCAAGCCGACCGTGACACGCTCGCAATCTGGCAGCGTCAACTACGAGAACGTGCGCTGGAACTCTTCCGCGACGGTGAACTGGACGCAGCGATCGCTCTGCTCCTTCCCATGGAGGGCCAACCGTCCGACCGAGGTGGGCNCTTGAGTGACACGCTTCGAGAAACCTGGAACCGCAATCGGGTTGAGTACGAGCGAACGGAAGAGTTAATCGAGNCCGAGCGTTGGTGGGAAGCCCTCGACAGCTTGAACCGATTNGATCACCCGTGGTGGCAAAACCACGCGACCGCACAACAACGCACCGTGCTCGAGGCGATTGAACGTCTACGAATGACCCAGGAACATCACCAGCACGGCAGCTCGGACAACGATGTCATCGGTGGCGCCCTGCTTGATGGTGAGGTTCAGCGGNTGCTACTCGATGGCCTGAGCCCATGGNAGGCCTTTCAAACCGCCTGCGACAGCCTGGGGGGGAGNATTGAAGAAGACGGTCCCGAAAGTTTCTGCCAACGACGGGGAACCGAGGGGCCGTGACAAAATGATCGTGCTTCAGATACCGATGCCATGAAAGCCGGAGACAAGGTGACGGTAGAAGCGTCAGTCGTTGTTTATAACCACCCACAACACCGTGGTGAGGCCTTCGATCTGAAGGGCGAAAGCGGTGACGTGGTCACGGTTCTGGACGATTGGAAAGGCCGACCTATTAGCCCAACACTTCCAGTCATCGTGGCCTTTGGCCGCTACAAGGCCCACTTCCGGGCAGANGAGCTCAAGGCAGCCTGAGCGAGCGAAGAAACACGCCTTCCTCACCATCCACATCCCTTAACCGCAACTCAATGGTTTCGCTGCGACGCGTAGGAACGACACGTCCACAGAAATCGGGCTGGATGGGTAATTCCCGGTGACCGCGATCCACGAGAGCTAACAACATGACCCGCTCGGCACGCCCCCAACCCTGAAGCGCTTCGAGCGCTGCGCGCACAGTTCGTCCCGTGAAAATCACATCGTCAACCAAAACCACTTGACGACCTTCAACGCTGTTGGGCAACTGCGTGAGCTGAGGAAGACGGGTACCAATCCGTTCCAGATCATCGCGATGAAACGTGGGATCCAATGCCCCCTGGGCAATGGCGTGACCCGTTAGCTGCTCCAACTCATGGGCAAGAACTTTGGACAACTGCACGCCACGGGTGGGGATGCCCAGCAACATCAAACGACGGCTGTCATCCACCCCTTCAAGCACCTGGGTCGCCAACCGGACCAGCGTTTTTCGAAGATCTCGCTCCGAGAGAATCTCGACTTTCGCGTCGTTTTCGGCGGCAGACATGGGTCGTCGATCGTGCTGCCAGCCTATGTGGATCTACTCAAAACAGACATCGGGTTCCCTAGGAGAGTTAAGTTGAATCNGGAGTACTCGTTAAGAACCACCGAATCTGGTGCACGTGGATAACAACAGTCCTAATGGTTCAGTAAGACCCGCAGCTGTGGCTCCGGTCGTCCTGACGATTCTGGATGGTTGGGGCCACAGGGATAAATCCGACCACAACGCCATCCGCGGAGCAGATACTCCAGTCATGGATGCGCTTTGGCATGCCTATCCGCACACACTGATTGAAGCCAGCGGATCCCACGTCGGTCTGCCGACTAACCAGATGGGAAATTCTGAGGTTGGTCACCTCACGATCGGGGCGGGTCGCATCATTCGCCAGGAGTTGGTGCGCATTGGCGACACCGTCCGCAACGACGGCCTCAAGGACAATGCCGAATTGCACGCCCTCGCCCAACGCGTCAAAGCCGGGAGTGGCACCCTTCATCTACTCGGCCTTTGTTCAGACGGTGGAGTCCACAGCCATGTGGACCACTTATGCGGTCTGATCCACTGGGCCGCTGATCAGGGAATCGAGCGTCTGGCCGTGCATGCCATCACCGATGGCCGTGATACGCCAACCCAGAGCGCACAGGGCTTTCTCGAACAGGTGCAAGCGGCCTTAGCCGAGTCAGGCGTTGGAGTTTTGGCCAGTGTTTGTGGTCGCTACTGGGCCATGGACCGCGACCAACGCTGGGAACGCACCACCAAGGCTTTTGAGCTGTACACCAACCCGGATCAAGAGGTCCACAACACGACCGTTCAAGAGGTTTTGCAAAACAGTTACGCGAGCGGAGTCACCGACGAGTTTCTTGAGCCGATCCGATTGGCCCCGGTCGTGATGGAGGCAGGGGACGCCGTGTTGATGTTCAACTTCAGGCCAGACCGCGCCAGACAGATCGTTCAGACGCTCTGCTTGGAGAATTTTGAAGGATTTGAGCGAACAACCACGCCCAACCTCGATGTGGTGACCTTCACTCAGGTGGAGCAAGATTTACCTGTAGCGATCGCGTTCCCTCCAGAGCCACTGGATGATCTCCTTGGCCAGGTGATTGCAGAGCACGGATTAAAGCAATACCGAACAGCGGAAACAGAGAAATATCCACATGTCACNTACTTCCTGAACGGTGGAATTGAACAACCACTCCCCGGGGAGGATCGGCACTTGGTGCCCTCACCACGGGTGGCCACCTATGACCTNTCCCCGGCCATGTCGGCAGACCAACTCACTGCAAGTTGCATCGAAGCCATTGAATCAGGGGTTTATTCCCTCATCGTGATTAATTACGCCAACCCCGACATGGTTGGCCACACCGGGGTGATGGATGCAGCCATGAATGCCATTCAGACCGTTGATCGCTGCGTTGGCCGACTCTTGGATGCGGTCGGTCGTCAGGGGGGCACGATGTTGATCACGGCCGACCATGGCAATGCAGAACTTATGCAGGGTCCCGACGGTCAAGCCTGGACAGCTCACACAACCAATCCAGTTCCCGTCATCCTGATCGAAGGTGAACGGCGCAAACTCGTGGGCCATGGCAATGACATCAACCTGCGCAGCGATGGGGGACTAGCTGACATTGCTCCCACCCTTCTTCAAGTGCTCAATCTGCCTCAACCAACTGCGATGACGGGAACCAGTTTGATTGAGTCGGTGTCGAACACCGATCGAGCCCCTCTCTCCGCCCGCTTACCTCTTCCTGTTTGATGGTGTCCTCCGTTTTGTCTTGGGTCTGGATCGGTTCCGGCCTCCTGCTCATTCTTCTTGTTCTGCTGCACAGCCCCAAAGGTGATGGCATGGGTGGNCTGGCTGCNAGCGGCAGTTCAATGTTCAGCAGCGCCAGCAGTGCAGAAGCCACTCTCAACCGTGTGACCTGGACCTGCCTTGCCGTCTTTATGAGTTTGGCGGTGATTCTGAGTGCTGGATGGCTGAGCTGACGACTCAGANCACTTATGTACTGATNATTTCCGCGCGGGCTGCTCGCATTAACAACGCCTCACTACGACGATTAATCGACTGAATCTCTGTGATTGATCGCTGATTTGCCACNTCGTTAGCTAACTCCAACAGCTGCTTTTCTGACAGGAGAACATCACTTGGCTGGCCTTCAAGAAAATAANNCGAATCAACATTCATATTGCGACAATATCGGCGATTTGTTTCTGAACAGCGTTGATTAATTTGTTGNATCAGTTGCTCNGAAAACTTCGGCAAAAAAACAGTTTGAATCTCATCGATNAAAGCAGCGTCATCGTGAATCCGATCAGAAACACGGAACAACCATCGATTCCCCTCATGGGGCCCAGGGAAACACGATTCACGCTGACCGATTGAAGCAAAATGAACAGATAAAGCATGAACCAAAACAGGCTCAAACGAAGCATTTTTCCTNACATCATATTCAGAAAGATTACCCACCANAGAATNAAAACCAACTANATCAAAAAAGTTTTCCAGTANCGAATAAGGCAATGCCCGAGTAGGGATATGATTAGATACGATCGATATATCACCATCCAGCGTCTTCAATTCCGCTTTTAGCTTGCGATAATTACCCCACCAACCTCGGTCCTTACCAACCAGCACCAAAGCGAANAAGCTCCGTTCAAGAGCAGAAAACTTCTCCCAAGGCAAATCNTTCTGAACAAAGACTTGTCGATCAGCTTTTAAACGTTTTCGATCACGAAAATACCACTGTCCAAAAGCTGAGACGTGATAACTCGATTGAAGACGCGTATAACCAACAACAACAACCTGGTCAAAGCCATGGACCTGAGTGGCACGTTCNGCAATAGCACGCACCAAGGCTGGACGGTTACCAAGCATTTCATGACTCACAACAACCTGATCAGATACTGCAGACGCAAGGATGCGATCCAGATAGGTCCAATTCTGTGGCCGTTGANCTGACAACGAATGATCAATCGATCGCAATTGACCAGGATTCGCGAAGAAAAACTCTAGAGAACCCTGGGAAGCCTCCTGATAAAGACGAAGCGAGGCTTGTAGCGAAGAAGATGCACATTTTTGCGCACCAATATGGATGACAAGCTTGCGTGACACCTAGCGTCCGATGCGCCCATTCAGCATACAAGAGCCATCAAAAGCAATCACAATGCAACTGTAAGCGACACAAATCAAAGTGGTAGAATGAAAAAATCGTGGATAAGACGTTGCCGAAAACNAAACTCTTCCTCCACATCGGCCACGGGAAAACAGGAACATCTGCCATCCAGTCAGCGCTGGCAATGGCAACCAAGGAGCTCTTAAGCAATAAGATTCTCTACCCCATCGAGCCAATCGAACGTGAAAAAGCGGCTCAGTTCCACATCACATCTGGAAACTGGAGACACAATCCAGAACAGTCGCTCAGCGATCAACTCATTCAACACATCAACACCAGCGGCGATAACACCAGCATTGTCCTCAGCTCAGAATCATTGTTTTGGCACGTCTCATCATTAGCCGATAGTCAGGAAAGCTGGCAAGACAAGTTTGACCTTGAAATCATTCTTGCTGTGCGTGATATTGAAGAAATGCTCTCCTCCGAATATCAACAAAGGGTCAAACGACATGGCGAGCAAAAGCCCTTCGAACAGTTTCTAAGAAATCGGCACTTCATCTCCTCTCACCATAAAAAAGCCGCCGAGGTGTTAACATCACTCAAAACATGCAATATACCTACCACTGTTATTAATTACAGCAAAAACAAATCAACAATTACAGAACTCATTTTTGCCGCCATTGGAGCGAAGCATGCCTACCCGAGCGATGCCATGGAAGGCAAAGTTATTAACCGAAGTCTCAGCCAAAAAGAACTGCAAACGCTGACGGTAATCAATGCTCTGTATCATGAAAAATTCCCTTGGATCAGTGCAAGATTATCCGATTCGTTAGCGAAACAACTACCCAACGTCTTGTCGCAAAAATGCCGCATATCGAAGGGAAGCAAAGAAAAGCTTTACAACCAAAATCATGACCATATTTCTGTAATCAACGAATTCCTCTCGCCTGATCAAAGATTGATCAGCCAACCGCCAATCGCCAGCCAAGAAGATCCAACNGTGATCCGTGAACGGAATCAACGCATTCGCGACGAAGAGCAGCAATCTCTAGAGCTCATTAGCCAAACGTTGATGGTCGCCATTCAGCAAGATCAACTGAGCAAACGCTTATCCAACGCAACGATTGATGCGCTGATCCAACTGAGTCACTCACCGGAGCTAACGAAACAATCCAGAATTGAATTACTTGAAATTGCCAAGCTGAATCGCCCCCAAGGCCAACGCCTCACCAAGCTTCTCGATCAAGCACGCCTGCTTTAATCAAGACGCTGAATGTTGACCTTGACTGGAAAGATCAGCCAAGAGTCGCAAGATCTCTTCATTCGTGATTTCAGCAGAAACCTCATCACTCGCTTCAATAAAATCAGGCCCTAAAAGTGCAGCCAAAGCTTGGTTTGAACACTCGATCTGACGATCCAAGAGCATCACCTCTTTTCTGGTCAATCGGAACTTACCAGAATCTGAATATTGTTGCTTTATTTGGAAGTGATTTGAATTCAGATTCTTCTTTTGATCGAAGAGGGGCCAGCGCTGATTCACTTGATTCTGCAAACGCACCCAAAGATTACTTTTCGACTCCTGCGTTTGTTTCCATGTAATCGANCCGAACGCATCGACCTTACAAAACTCCTGCAGCAAATAACCAACGGGACCAAAAGGATGGCGACATGCCCGACGAAAGGGCACAGCAATCAGACGGTCTTGGAACACCTGCTGCAACATGCNAATTTCNTTCAAGCCATCAGGAATCGTGAGCCTTTGATGCAGCTGAGGGGCTCGCAACGAGCCCAAACCAACAACAGAGATATATTGACCACCACGAACGAGTTGCTGTGCGATGGAGTGCGCATAATCCAAGGGTGATCGGACCAAGATCAGTGGCCTGATCTCAAATCCATACTGTTCAATCAAACCAATGAGACGAGTCAAAGCATCAGCCGGCAAGAGCGACAATCCTTCCCCGCTCAAGACAAGAGATCGGTCCGTCCGAAGGGCCCTCTCTAACTGCGACTTGTAATCCTGATTGGCACGATTGATATTCGCAATCTTCCATCTCTTGTTAATGTGATAAGTATCGGGATTTTCAATATATAAAGAGCGTAAAGGCACCGAATGATTATTAATATTGNTCCTTGGCGGATGAGCCTGCTCACAACGAAAAATGGGATAATCAAGATTGGCTTGTTTAAGAGTCTCTTGATTGGATGCACAGGTCTGCTGAAATGATGACGACGCAGTTTTATGCAGACCTAAGTGCAGATAGCAAATCTTCATTAATGAGCGACTATTACGAGTCAATAGNAAACGATACCAAAACCATTAATCAAAAGTCCAACCATGACAACGCGTGCAAACGCTACTCAATCCTGGTAAAAACTATAGTGGAGACTCTTAGCCCATAAGAATAATCCACACAACACCAATCTAGACAGGAACATGGCNAACTAGCGTAGGATCGATCGAGNGCCAAGATCAATTCCGTAAAATCAAAACGACTGTCAATCAATGAAAACTTGTTATATCCACGTTGGCTTCCACAAGACTGGAAGCACTTCTTTTCAACAATTTTGCGGAAACAATCGCAATCTATTAGAAAAATCTGACTTGTACTACCCAAAATTTCAGTACCCACCTCAAAAAGGCAATCTCTGGAATCANACTGGACCAATTTCGATGATTTANAANCNTGGGAGAATCANATNATCAGNAAAANCTTCAAATTCAAANGATCGCAATNATTTACNTNCAATGAATCAAAAAGCCCACNTAAAAGCTTTAGAGCAAGAAAAAAATCTTCTCATTAGTGGTGAAGGATTGTCATGCCTTACCCATGACTGTTATCAACGACTCATCGAAGACCTTTCTGATTATGGCTACAACATCAAAGTGTTTGCAGTGGTCCGACCACCTTATTCCTTCGCCTGCTCGGCCCTTCAAGAAAAGATCAAAGGAGGACGATATAGTCGACTTATTGGCCTCAATCCATCATCTAGGAAGAGGCAAGTAAAGTTAAACGAGATACCACATCGCAGCACATCAATTGCCACCCTTAGGGAAGTTTTTGGAGCCAATATTCAGTTTCACCCTTTCTCAAAAGCACTTGCTCACCCTGAAGGGCCTATCGGCTTCTGCTGGGAACAATTGAGTCTGCCTTTGCCATGGACATCTACTGAAACGACCTCAACCGTTCACAATATATCTCTCAACAATCTTCAAACACGTATCTTTAACCGCATCAATCAGGAACTACGTGGGCAAAGAAATAAAGCACAACGCAGCAAATCAGGACTCAAACTGATTCGTCAGAGCATGGAAAGCCTCAAAAGCGGTCGATTCTTACTGACAGAGCAAGAGTTCTCTTTCATCGAAGAACACTACATTAAAATCAAGCAAGACATGGAGCAGTTACTAGGCCCTTCTTTTACTGAAGAAGACCTCGTGTTTAGCGATCCTGAAATTAAGTCTGACGCAGTGATTGATGCCCTAGCGCGCTGTTCTGCACTATTGATTAATAATTCACGAACTCCATGAGATTGCCATGCTAAAGCTCCCGTAATGGACGTGGCTCTTGCAATCCCGATTGAAGGAATGCATAGCTCTTCTGCAATCTGTCGATCTCATATTGCATTTTAACTTTCTGCTTCTCCAGCAATTCCACCCGCTGAAGCAGATCCTGTAGAACTTTGTTCTGCAAAACTTCAACCTGAACCTGACGATCCTTACTTGTTTTGACCTGTGAAGGGAGTGCTTGCGGCACAGCACCATCCAGCAACGCACCATTGGTCTGCAGATAGACCTCGGCCAACCGTTCCAGCACCTTGGTGTATTGCTTGCCTTGCTGCCGGCAGTGCTGCTTAAACGCCTCCAACGTTTCAGGAGCGAAGTTGGCATTGAACGAACCTGCACGTGCTGGCGCCATCACACCCTCACAACAAACCACAACTCTACAAACATAGATCTGTAGAGACAAAGACCAATTCCAGCATCGTTCCACACGCCAGTCCTGAGACATCCAGCCCGCGTGGCAATAAAAAAGCGCCCCCGAAAGGGCGCTGGTCTCGAGATTTCAAAGCCAAGGGGGTTCGGTCGAACCCCNATCCTGATCAGTAGTCGAAGTCGCCACCGCCCATGCCACCGCCGGCAGGAGCTGCTTCCTTCTTCTCAGGCAGGTCGGCCACGATGCATTCGGTGGTCAGCACCATGCCAGCGATCGACGCTGCATTTTGCAAACCGGAGCGGGTGACCTTGGCGGGATCAACAATGCCGGCAGACAGCATGTCGACGTAGTCGCCATTGGCCGCGTTGTAGCCCTCGTTGTCNGAACGGGACTTCACGTTCTCAGCAACAACAGCACCGTTGGCACCTGCATTTTCAGCGATGCGCATCAGGGGTGCCGTCAGTGCAGCAGCCACGATGTTGGCGCCAATCAGCTCTTCACCGGAGAGAGACGACGTCGCCCACTGCTCGAGAGCAGGAGCCAAGTGAGCCAGGGTGGTTCCACCACCAGGAACGATGCCCTCTTCCACAGCNGCCTTCGTGGCATTGATGGCGTCTTCGAGGCGAAGCTTTTTGTCCTTCATCTCGGTTTCGGTGGCAGCACCCACCTTCACCACAGCAACACCACCGGCCAANTTGGCCAGACGCTCTTGCAGTTTCTCCTTGTCGTAGGTGGAGTCGGTCTCGTCCATCTGCTTCTTGATCTGNTCGCAGCGNGCGCCGACNGCCGCCTCGTTGCCCTCGGCAACGATGGTGGTGGTGTCCTTGTTGATGGTGATGCGACGGGCAGTGCCCAGCATTTCCAACTTGGCGTTCTCCAGCTTCAGACCAGCGTCTTCGGTAATGAGCTGACCATTGGTCAGAACAGCCATGTCTTCGAGCATGGCCTTACGGCGGTCACCAAAGCCAGGCGCCTTGACGGCAGCAACATTGAGAACACCACGCAGGCGGTTCACGACCAAGGTGGCGAGGGCTTCTTTCTCAATGTCCTCAGCAATGATCAGCAGAGGCTTGCCGGTGCGGGCAATTTGCTCCAGCACAGGAACCAGATCCTGCACCAAACCGATTTTCTTGTCGGTAAGAAGGATGTAAGGCTCGTCGAGGACGGCTTCCATCCGCTCGGTGTCGGTGGCGAAATAAGGGGAGATATAGCCCTTGTCGAAACGCATGCCCTCGGTGACCTCGAGCTCGGTCTCCATGGACTTGCCCTCTT
>NZED01000044.1 GCA_002690325.1 Synechococcus sp. ARS1019 | reverse complement strand
GAGGATCCGGCGCGAAACGATCGCCGCCGAAGACATCCTTCACGACCTCGGCGCCTTCTCAATCATCGCCAGCGACTCGCAGGCCATGGGCCGCGTGGGCGAGGTGATCACCCGCACCTTCCAAACCGCCCACAAGATGAAGGTGCAGCGCGGTGCCCTGCCGGAAGACTCCGCTCGCAACGACAACCACCGCCTCAAGCGTTACATCGCCAAGGTGACGATCAACCCGGCGTTGGCTCACGGCATCAGCACCGAGGTGGGGTCGATCGAAACCGGCAAGCTCGCCGATCTGGTGCTGTGGAAGCCTGGCTTCTTCGGCATTCGCCCGGAACTGGTGGTGAAAGGCGGTTCGATCGTGTGGGCTCAGATGGGGGACGCCAACGCCTCGATTCCCACCCCCGGCCCAGTGCACGGCCGGCCGATGTTCGGCGCCTTCGGCAAAGCCCTCGCCCCCAGTTGTCTCACCTTTGTGAGCGAAGCGGCGATGGATGCCGACATCCAACGCCAGCTGGGCCTGGAGCGCACCTGCATGGCGGTGAAAGAGACCCGCAGCGTGGGCAAGAGTGCGCTGAAACTGAACGCCGCGCTGCCCAAGGTGAGCGTGGACCCACAGACCTATGAAGTCTTCGCCGACGGTGAACTGCTCACCTGCGAGCCAGCCGAGGTGCTGCCCCTCGCCCAGCGCTATCTGCTGCTTTGAGCCCCACGCTGCTGGTGGTCCAACACGTTGCGCACGAGGGGCCCGACCTGATTGCCGATCTGGCTCAGGAACGCCGGATGCAGATCGACCTGCGGCGCCCATCTCTGGGAGATCCCTTGCCGGATCCGGATGAGTGCGGCAACACCATCGCCCTGGTACTGGGTGGTCCCATGGGCGCGAACGACCACCTGCAGCCGGGCATGGACTGGCTGCAACGGGAACTGGACTGGTTGACATGCTGGCATCAGCGACAGAAACCGGTCCTGGGGATCTGCCTGGGCGCACAACTTCTGGCGATGGCGGCCGGGGGAAGCGTTGAACAACTACAGGTGGGCCAGCCGGAGCAACCTTTAAAAGAGGTTGGCTTTGGTGCCATCCACTGGGTTGTTGACCCAACCAGAGAACCGCTGCTGCAGGGGCTTAACCCCAGCGAAACCGTGCTGCACTGGCACGGAGACCGCATCCGTCTTCCCTCCGACGCAACATTGCTGGGTTCATCGCTGCACTGCAAGGAACAGGTGTTCCGAATCAAAAGACATGCCATCGGCTTGCAGTGCCATCTGGAGATATCCGGCTCCGCCCTGGAGAGCTGGATCACAGCCGATCGCAGCTATGTGGTGAACGCCATGGGTGCGGATGGGCCCGAGCAACTGAACCAAGACTGGAAACACCTGAGCGCAGGCCTGGAAAAATCTGGCCGCAAACTGTTCACCAATGTGTTCGATCAACTGCAAACCTGAAGTCTTCCATCAGCAGTTGATGTCTTGATGAATGATGTGAAAGCTGCTGATGTGAGATGACAACCTCCGAGGAAGAAGAGGCAGTTTCATCCCTCGAAGCGCTACCACCGAACCGAAAATTAGAATGCGTCCAAAAAGATACTGATTTCCTATCTCATCCAGTTGATCCCAGTCAGTTAGCAGACCCTGTCAGGCGAGCCAAAAACCTCCTTCGAAACCGTCTTCACGTCACCAGAGATACGCAAATCACGAGCTGAAAGCTTTTTTGGAACCCAGGTCTGGAAATGTGTAACAACCGCAACCCGTGTGCACCCTGTTGAGTTTTTGGATATGGACTTCCATTGTTTCGGCGATGTTCACGCAGTACCAACCGACCGACGGGTACGACGAATATTTCTGCCGTGAACAATCCGCACCACGCGAAAATCTCGAGCCGCTGCTGTCGTCCCTCGGTGCCATCGGCTTGGCGGAACTGAACCGCAGCCATGCCTCCGCCAGCAACCTGCTGCGGCGCCTGGGCGCCACCTTTCGCCTCAATGGTTCCGGGCTCCAGGGCAGTGAACGGATTCTCCCGTTCGATCCCCTGCCCCGTCTGATTCATCGCCAGGACTGGGCTGTGCTGGAACAGGGTCTGGTGCAACGCCTGGAGGCCATTGATCAGTTTCTGGCGGACGTCTACGGCCCCCAAAGGATCCTCAACGATGGCGTGATTCCCCGTGAGGATGTGGAGAGCTCCCAGGGCTGGCGTCCGCAGATGAAGGACATCGCCATGCCGCTGAACCGCTGGTGCCACATCTCAGGACTGGATCTGATCCGCGATGGAGAGGGCACCTGGCGCGTGCTCGAAGACAATCTGCGCTGCCCATCAGGGGTGGCCTACTTCCTCGAAAATCGGCGGGTGATGAAACGGTTGTTCCCGAGCCTGTTTGCGGGACGCACGGTGCAGCCGATTGACGACTATCCATCCCACCTGCTGCGCACTCTGCAGGATCTCGCCCCCTGGAGTGATGCACCCCGGGTTGTGCTGCTCACCCCTGGCGTGTTCAACAGCGCCTATTTCGAGCACAGCTACCTCGCCCAGCAGATGGGCATTGCCCTGGTGGAAGGCCGCGATCTGATCTGTGAAGACGGTCGCGTCTGGATGCGCAGCACGGCAGGCCGGAAGCCCGTTGACGTGATCTACCGCCGCATCGATGACGACTTCCTCGACCCCGATGTGTTCCGTCGCGATTCAATGCTCGGTGTGCCGGGCCTGATCGATGTGATGCGCTCCGGACGGGTGGCGATCGCCAATGCCCCTGGCACCGGCGTGGCCGACGACAAGCTCATCTACGCCTATGTGCCGGCGATGATCCGCTACTACCTGAACGAGGAGCCGATCATCGACAACGTTCACACCTATCTCTGCTCCAGACCCGACGACCTGCAGTACGTGCTCGAGCACCTGGATCAGTTGGTGGTGAAATCAGTCGCCGAGGCAGGCGGCTATGGGATGTTGATCGGTCCCCATGCCACCCGGGATGAGATCGACAGCTTCGCCGTGAAGGTCAAAGCCCATCCCCGCAACTTCATCGCCCAACCCACGCTGAAGTTGTCGACGGTTCCTTCGCTCAGCGAAGGAGAGCTGTACCCCTGCCACGTGGATCTGCGGCCTTACGTGCTGCGCGGCAAAAGCAACTGGGTGAGTCCCGGCGGACTGACGCGGGTGGCCTTGAAGCGTGGCTCCCTGGTGGTGAACTCCTCCCAGGGAGGTGGTCGCAAGGACACCTGGGTGGTGAGCGACAGCCCCACTGGCAGCTCCATGCCCCGAGAGACACGGGAGGCGATGCCGTGCTGAGCCGGGTCGCCGACTCGCTCTACTGGATCAACCGTTATGTGGAACGAGCCGAAAACATCTCGCGCTTTCTCGAGGTGAGTGAGGCGATGGCCTTGGACTGTCCGCCTGGCAGTGCCGAACCCTGGCTCCCGCTCGTTGACGCCTGTGGGGATCGCCAACGCTTCGATCAGACCTACCCCGTCGGGTCACCACGGGACGTGGTGAGTTTTCTACTTCTGGATCGGGACAACCCCAACAGCATCGTCAGCTGCATCGCCAGTGCCCGTGAAAACGCTCGNCAGATCCGCGATGTGATCACCACCGAGATGTGGGAACAACTGAACGATCTCTACTGGAGCGTTCAAGACGGTGAAGNGCTCTGGCAGGAGCCAGACCAGGAGCAGCTGCGCAACATCCGTCGCGGATGTCAGTTGTTCTATGGCATTACCGATGTCACCCTCAGCCGCGATCAGGCCTGGCTGTTCAGCCAACTGGGACGCCTGATCGAACGCGCCGACAAGACATCGCGCATCCTTGATGTGAAGTACTTCCTGCTGTTGCCGGCGCCCACAGAAGTGGGTGGTGTGCTCGATGAACTGCAGTGGATCTCGCTGCTGCGGTCAGCCGGGGCTTATCAGATGTATCGCCAGAGCATGCAGCAGGCGATCGCCCCGGCATCGGTCGCGCGTTTCCTGCTGCTGGATCCGAACTTCCCCCGATCAGTGCGGTTCTGCCTGCAGCAGATCAACGACACGTTGCAACAGATTCAACTGAAACCGCAATCCGGACCACCGGATGACCTCGAATGCCTTCGCGGTCAAGTGCTCGCCAAATGGAGTTTCGTGCGCATCGATGCGCTGATCAAACGCGGGCTACATGAAGCCATCGACCAACTCCAGACCGATCTCAACCAACTGCATCAACTGATCCACAACCGCTACTTCACCACCACAGATTTCGGCTCCGTCCCAACCGACCCCTCATGCGCGCTCAGCTGACCCACAGCCTCACCTACCGCTACGGGGCGCCGGTCACGCTGGGGGAACATCGCCTCTGCCTGCGTCCCCGTGGTCAGGGCAACCAATCCCTGATCCAACACCAGCTGCAGATCTCGCCGAACCCAAGCCACAGCCATGAACTGCTGGCGGCCAGCGGCGATTCCGTTCAACGAGTGCGGTTTCTGGGCACCACCGATGCCCTGCAGATCGAGGCGATCAGTGTTGTGGAAACACGGCCGGCAACGTCGCTGCTCGATTGCTTCAACGGGCTTGAACCACCCCTGCCGNGNGTNNTNGGACNGCCGGACCCCGATCTGCAGGGAGCGCTCAGCGGCTGGCTTCCCAATGGGCAACACGATCCTTCGGCCATTGAACTGGCGCAGGACGCCTTGATGGGCAGCAACCAGCAGATGCTGCCGTTCCTGCATCAACTGATGGAAATGATCCAGGACCGGGTGAAATACACCCCTCGCCATGTAGGACCGGCCTGGCCCGCCGGACGCACCCTGCGGGAGCGGGTGGGCTCCTGCCGCGATCTGGCGATGCTGATGATGGAGTGCTGCCGGAGCATCGGCCTGCCCGCGCGGTTTGTGAGTGGGTACCACCTCGCCGATCCGGCTCCAGAGCGCTACGACCTGCACGCCTGGACGGAGGTGTACCTGCCGGGAGCGGGCTGGCGAGGCTTCGATCCCAGTGCCGGCGGCGAAATCAGCGACCGTTACATCGCCTTGGCCAGCTCATCCAAACCCGATCTCGCAGCGGCTGTACAAGGCACATTCAGCGGTCCCGTGGCGACGGGCAGCACGCTGGACTGGTTGATCACGGCCGCGATTGAACCGGACTTGCCATCCGAACATCCAAAAGACGCGGTAGCAATGCTGGGCAGAAGGCCTCAAACCCCGTGGTTCAGGCCGCCTGAAGAACCGGCTCGACGCCGTGCAGGCGGGGNTTCTTCGCCGTGATCGACGTTGCGGCCATCAACGCCGGGATCCGGGCACTGTTGTAGACCCGGAATTCCTGATCGAGGGACACACCCTCAGCGCGAACAGCCTGGTTCAGCACCACCGATCCATCGGGATCGGAAATCGAACGGTGAAACGTTCCGGGAGGAATGCGAAGGATGTCACCACCGCTCTCCAATCGAACGATGTGGAACGGCTGATCCCAGGCGAGGTTGACAAGAAAAAAGGTGCGGCCACCACTGGCTGCAAGCAGATTGTCTTCCTGATGGGGGTGCAGATAGAACTGCCAGGCCCCAGTGGCTGGATCGTTGGGTGGGCTNACCGCAGGGCCGCTGTGGATCACAAGATCGCGGGCATTCGAGGTGTCCACAGTGACGTCGAAGAATCGAACCGACGGTGTGTCGCGGAAACGCTCGTAAGCCAGCAGTTCAAACATCACACAGGACCCCACTCCGGNCCAAAAACAAAATCGTTGTAACGGGCTTAGCTGNGAAAAACGGTCGCGACAGCAACGGTTTACCCTCCCAAATAGGCCATCTCTGCGTGATGTTTGGAATCAGCGTTGCCATAACGCTCCTCGCTATAACGATCCCTTCGCCGAAGCCAGAGGGCCGCCAGGGTCCGCTCGAGCTCCGACTCCACGTCCACTGCTTGGGTTAAATCAGTTCCTTCGGCGGCAAAGAGACAGGTGAACGCGCGGCCATCCGCCGTGATGCGCAAACGGTTGCAATCTGAACAGAACGGCTCAGTGATTGAGGCGATCACACCGAGGCAGCCCTGGCCGTCCAAATACCTCCAACTCCGAGCTGTGCCGCTCACAGGACGACCGAGCGGCTGGAGGGGCCATCGCTCATGAACGANCCTCACCATCTCAGCAGCTGAAACAACCNGCTCCGGACGCCAGCCATTGCGATTGCCGACATCCATGTACTCGATCAGACGCAGCTCAACCCCCCGGCGTCGCGCCAGATCCGCCAGTGGAAGCAACTGATCGTCATTCACATGCCTCTGAATCACAGCATTGAGCTTCAGCCCACCGGCAGCAGGATCAAAACCGGCTGACCTGGCGACCGACAGACCGGCAAGCACCTGCTGAACGAGACGTTGACCGGCCGAGGCACCGCCCCGAAGGCCGGCCATGCGCGCCGCCACCGCTGCATCGACAGCATCAAGACTGATGGTGATTCGATCCAGACCAGACGCACGAAGCGCCGTCGCCCGTTCGGCCGTCAGCAGCAGGCCATTGCTGGTGAGAGCAACCTCGCGCAACCCGGTCAGAGGATCACCATGCGTCTGCCGTCCTTTGTGAATCTGCTGCAGCAGAGGCAGCAAACGGTCACTCAGCAGGGGTTCTCCGCCAGTGAGTCGAAGGGTGTGAACCCCGAGACGACAGGCAACCCGAATCAGACGCACCTGCTGCTCCAAACTGAGCAGGCCTGGGGGATCCTCCGCATCGGGGCAGCAGTACGGGCAGGACAGATTGCAGCGGGCCGTTAAAGACAACCGCAACACACCCAACGTCCGAAAACGCTGATCAGCAACCGATGTCTCAAGGGTCATGGCTTCAACGCTGCCAGATCCTCGGGTCGGTTCGCATTGAGCAGCGCATCACTCGGCAATCGCACGGCCTGCAGCGGCAACCGATCCAACCAATCGAACCAGCGCCACTGGCCGGCGTTCAGGTGCTCGATGAGAGCTGTCTGAAACGGTGGCCCCGATGGAATCACCGCCAGCAAAGGCTGAAAACGCTCACCGTCATGAGCAACGGCGATGCGATCCGGTCTGGTTTGCCAGGCCATGATCAACTCCTGGAGGGTGTCCGTTCTGAGTCGCGGCATGTCCACAGGAAGAACCAGCAGTGCCTGTCCTGGCGTCGAAGGCAACACCCTGCCCAAAGCATTCAGCGGCCCGTTCGTGGGTGGAGGTTCCAGCAGAACACGGACTTGTGAGCAATGCGCCAGTTGATCAGCATGGGCCTGATGGCGACTTACGACCTGGATCGGACATTCAAGAGGCAGCAACTGATCGACCATCGCCGTCAGCCAGACCCCACCATCCGGATGAGGCAACAAAGCTTTGTCACGCCCCATCCGCCGGCTGTCGCCACCACAGAGCAGACACACCTGCAAACGTGGGTTCACGACATCCAACGAAGTTGTTGAACATCTAAGACGCCGAGGCTTTGCAGTAGCGCTTGTTACCAGCCCCATCCATAGAAAAGTTTTTGATCAAACACATCAGTCAATTCAATGTTCGGCAAGACACTGAAATGAGCCAGTTGGTAACCAATGAAACCAACAGGGTCATCGTGCGTTGATTCAATTAGCTGGTTAACGGATAACTTTTCGACCGTTTCGCCATCCTCGGGCACTTTTTTCTGAAGCCTGCGGTCACTCCTTACGTATTCAATGCTTGGCGACCTCTGGTCGTTCCAGGGCAGGTATCGCACTCTTCACCTCACCTGGATCGCCTTTTTCCTGACCTTCGTGGTCTGGTTCAACCTGGCCCCACTGGCCACCACTGTGAAAGCGGATCTGGGACTGACTGTGGGTCAGATCCGCACCGTTGCCATCTGCAACGTGGCCCTCACCATCCCAGCCCGCGTGCTGATCGGCATGCTGCTGGACAAATTCGGTCCACGGATCACGTACTCCAGCATCCTGGTGTTCTCAGTGATCCCCTGCCTGCTGTTTGCGTCCGCTCAGGACTTCAACCAGCTGGTGGTGGCCCGTCTACTGCTCTCCATCGTTGGAGCCGGCTTCGTGATCGGCATCCGCATGGTGGCCGAATGGTTCCCGCCCAAGGAAATCGGCCTTGCCGAAGGTATCTACGGCGGC